>CAVUDC010000007.1:0-174677 GCA_963740165.1 uncultured Actinomycetota bacterium
GATAATAAATAGGGTTGAAGCTGATGTCGCGAAACATGCCGGTGCGTGTGAGTCCTTCTACTTCGAGAACGACGTCGCCAATGGTGGCGGGAAGTTTGGGGAAGAGCTCCGCGACCTCGCGGCCGACCATCTGACTGCACGAGCTCGTCGACGGTGGTGTCGGCGATCGGTGCTCGTGGCGACGTACGGCGCCGTCGCGCATCACGGTGACGGTGTCGCAGAGCTGCGAAGACCTCGTCGAAGCGGTGGGAGATGAAGAGGAGGGCGCGCCCCTCGTCGCGCAAGGAGCGTCGCGCAACGGCGAAGAGGCGGTCGACCTCGACTCCAGCTGAGCGCGGCCGTGGGCTCGTCCATGATGAGGACGCGCGCGTCGAGGGAGATGGCCTTCGCGATCTCGATGATCTGCTGGTCGGCGATCGAGGAGACCTCGAGGGCGGGGCGGTCCGGGTCGAGAGCTGACGCCGAGGCGGGTCGAAGAGCGACGGCTGCCTCGGTCGCGCATGAGCGCGGCGGTCGATCCGATGCCGACGCGGCCCGGCGCGGCTGGCGTCCCATGAAGATGTTCTCGGTGACCGAGAGGTCGGGGAAGAGGGTCGGCTCCTGGTAGATGACGGCGATGCCCGCTGCTCTTCGGCATGGGCCGTCGCTGGTGAAGTCGACTGGCTTTGCCCGCCGAGGCGGAAGTCGCCGGCGTCGCGCTCGGTAGAGGCCGGCGACGATCTTGACGAGGGTCGACTTGCCCGCGCCGTTCTCGCCGACGAGCGCATGGATCGATCCACGTTCGAGCGTCAGGCTTCCCGAGCGGAGTGCGACGACGGGGCCGAATGACTTCACGACATCGCGGAGTTCGAGTGCGGGGCCCGATGGATTGACAGTAGCTCGTCGCGTCTGCCATGCGACCTCCTCGTTGAGGTTGGGGATAACCGAGTGGTTGTCTGACGAATCTGAATCGTTTCAGTTGGGACTCGATTACTCTAATTTCGCCGTGAACAACGAGGTCAAGTCCACGCTGAAAGGAAACCTGATCGTGATGATCCCGCGGGCCCCTCGCGTTCGAGGAGTGGTCGTCTTCGGCTTCTGGGCGTGTCAGGTCACGAGTGGGGAATCACCGTAAGGGGGCGGGTCGCGTCCACCATCAGGGCGAAGCGACGCGTGCGATGGCGGTGCAGGCGCCCCGAAGCCAGCAGCCAGGTCACCCCGATGATGAACGCCGTGAGACCGGCGGCCGAGCCGACGAGGATCGCCGCGCGGGGGCCGAGTTCGGCGGCCACCCAACCCACGATCGGTGCACCGATAGGTGTGCCGCCCATGATGACCGCGAGGTAGAGGGCCATGACGCGCCCGCGCAGGCTCGGGTCGGTCGTCGTCTGCACGTATCCGTTGGCCGTCGTCAGCATCGTCACGATCGACAGGCCCACCAGGATCTGCGTTGCCGCGTAGGTCCAGTAGGTCGGCATGAGAACGGATGTGGCGGATGCCAGCGCGAATCCGATGGTCGCGAGCACGATGACTCGCAGGCGGGCCCGGTCGCGCCGTGCGGCGAGCAGCGCACCCGCCACGGAACCGATCGCAAGGATCGACGAGAGAAGACCGAACCCGTCGGCGCCCTGGCCGAACTCGAGCGCCATGGTGGACGCGAAGATCGGGAAGTTCATGCCGAACGCGCCCACGAGGAAGACCATCACGAACACGACGATCAGATCGGGCCGGACGCGCACGTAGCGGAAGCCGTCGGCTAGTCGCGACCCCGCGTGCGAAACGGCGCGGGGCACGAGTTCTTTCTGGCGGATCAACAGCAGCGCGATGACTGTCGCGAGGAAGGTGGCCGCGTTGACGAGGAACACCCATCCCGTGCCCACCGCGACGATCATCAGCCCGGCCACCGCGGGGCCGATCAGGCGCGCGCCGTTGAACGAGGCCGCGTTCAGGGCGACGGCATTCGAGGTGTTCTCGCGCGAGACCAGGTCGGTGACGAAGGTCTGCCGGGCCGGATTGTCGAACGCCATGACCACGCCGAGCGCCAGCGCGAATGCGTACATCATTGGCAGCGTCATGGCGCCGGCGAGCAGCAGGACGCCGAGCGCGATGGCGAGCAGCAACAGGATGCTCTGGGTGAGCTTCAGCAGCCGCCTTCGCTCGAACCGATCGGCCACCCAGCCCGTGACGCTGACGAGAAGCAGCGGCGGGCCGAACTGCAGCGCCATCGTGATGCCGACGGCAGTTGCGTCGTTGTCGGTCAGCTGGGTCAGGACGACCCAGTTCTGGGCGGTCGACTGCATCCAGGCGCCGACGTTCGACACCAGCGCGCCGATGAACCAGACCCGGTAGTTGAAGATCGAAAACGATCGGAACATGGCGCTCATCGCTCGGCCACCCGCGCCATGATGATGGCCGCCTCGGCGAGGGTTGCCCGCTCGGCGGGGGAGAGATCGGCCAGCGCTGCCTCGAGCCAGGCGTCGCGCAAGCGAACCGTTTCGGCCACGACCTCACGCCCAGCATCGCTGAGGGCGATGTTGACCTTGCGGCGGTCGTCGGCGTCCGAGGTGCGGGTGACGTAGCCGGACTCCTCGAGGCAGTTGATGATCCGGTTCATCGACGGTGCCGAGACACGCTCACGCTCGGCGAGTTCACCGAGCGTGTGGGGGCCCTTGAGGTTCAGCCATCCGAGCACCGCGATCTGCCCGTCGCTCATCGAGTTGACCGCTCGCTCGGCGCGCAGGCGTCGCGAGAAGCGCATGACGGCGAGCCGGACGGCAGACGCTTCGGAGGCGAGGTTGGGCGACGACATAGATCCTTAGCATAGGTCATTACCTATGCTAAGGAATTGATAGTCGTGGCAAACTGATGGATCACGCGAGGAGGCAGCATCATGACTCTCACCCCCAGCCCTTTCACGCCCAGCGCTCTTATTCCCAGCAAGGTCACGCTCGGGACGTCTGGACTCGGCCGGAATACCGAACCCGGTAGCCCAGAGGAGGCAGCCGCCGTCGCGAGTGCGGTCGCCATGTTCGCGTCCGCGCACGCCTACATCGACACATCGAACAACTACTCCGAGGGGCGATCCGAGGCCGTGCTGGGTCTGGCGCTCGCCGAGGCCGGCGGGGAAGCGACATCCCGCGTCATCACCAAGGTCGATGTGGACCCCGTCACGGGGGCGTTCGATCGCGACCGTGTGCTGCGGTCGTTCGACGAGAGCTGTGCTCGACTGGGGATCGATCGGGTGCGGCTTCTGCACTTTCATGACCCCTACGCCGTCAGCGTCGCCGAGGCGATGGGGCGGGGCGGCGCTGTGGAGGGGCTTCTCGAGTTGCGCGACGCGGGTGTCGTCGGTGCGATCGGGATAGCGACGTATCCCATCGACGAGATGATCGAGTACATCGAGACCGGTGCCTTCGACGCTGTCCTCAGCCACAATTGCTTCACGCTGCTCGGGCAATCCGCGACGCCGCTGTTCGAGCGGGCTCAGGCTCGGGGGATGACGGTGTTCAATGCTGCCCCGTTTGCCAGCGGCATCCTCGCCAAGGGTGCCTCCTCCACCTTCACCTACGGTGCGCCGTCGGACGAGATCCTCGAGCGGCTGCGCCGGATCGAGGAGGTGTGCGGTGACTACGGCGTTCCGGTTCCCGCTGCGGCCCTGCACTATTCGCTCCGGTCGCCGCTCGTGGACTCGACCGTCGTGGGGATCAAGACCGTTGAGCGTCTCCGAGAGCTCGACGAACTGGTCGCGATCGATGTCCCCGATGAGATCTGGCCGGCTCTGAATACCGCAGTATCGGGCTGATCCGCGCGGCACCCGGGCATGATCCGGCGCCTACGGAGCGGCCGTCTCGGCAACGTTTTCTTCGTCTTGGTCGTCCGGCCTGCGGGCCGAGCCGAGCGACAGCGTCGCGACGAGCCCGACCGCCAAGAATCCTGCGGCTGTGAACGCGGCGAAGCGCGTGCCATCCGAGAACGCCTCCTTCGCGTCATCCACGAAGGGCGCCGTTTCGGGGTTCTCGCCCAGGCCCGCGATCGCACCGCCCGCGGAATCGACCACCGCGCTGACAAGCTGATCGCGCTCGGCGACCGGCACGCCCGCGTCGTCGAGTCGAGAGGTGAGGACGCCCGCCGTGCCGGCGAATAGCACCGTGCCGAGGATCGCGATGCCGAGAGCCGACCCCACCTGGCGCGCGGTCGACTGCGCACCCGATCCCTGACCCGAGAGCGACACGGGCACGTCCTGCAGGATCACGCCCGTCAGCTGCGCCGTCGCCAGCCCGACACCGAAGCCGTAGACGAAGAGGGCGGGCACCAGCCACCCCCACCCGGCATCCGGCGCGATGATGAACGCGACCCAGGCGACCCCGATCATCTCGGCGAGGATGCCCACCCGCACCATCACGACGGGACGGATGCGCCCGGATGTCGCGCCGACGATGCCGCTGGCGAAGAACGAGCCGATCGCGAGGGCGAGCAGGACGAGCCCGGTCTGCAGTGCGTCGAAGCCGAGCACGAACTGAAGCCAGAGCGGCAGCGAGAGGATCAACCCGAACTCACCGAGTGAGATGACCAGCGCCGCGATGTTGCCGTTGCGGAACGACCCGATGCGGAAGAGCGAGAGATCGAGCAATGAACTGCGCCCGACGTGCTGCCGGTAGCGCGTCCAGACGAGGAACGCGACGAGCGCGAGGGCCGTCACCACGAACGCGACGGGCACGGGCGACAGCGGCCCGGGCCACGTCAGTCCACCGATCGAGAAGGGGCGATCGGCGAGCCACCAGCCGTAGGTACGGCCCTCGATCAGGCCGAAGACGAGCGGGCCGAAGATCAGCACCGACAGGGCCGCGCCGACGAGGTCGAGCGCCCGGCGTGTGCTCTCACGCGACTCGTTGATGGTGAGGAGCACGCCGATGAAGATCAGGATGCCGAGGGGAATGTTGATCGCAAAAGCCCAGCGCCACGAGAACGACGTGGTGAGCCATCCGCCGAGGAGCGGGCCGACCGCCGCCATGCCCCCGATCGTCGAGCCCCAGACGGCGAAGGCGATTCCGCGCTCGCGGCCGCGGAAGGTCGCGTTGATCAGCGACAGGGTCGTCGGCAAGATCATGGCGCCGCCGATGCCCTGCACGAGACGCGCCAGGATCAGCAGGCGCGCGTCGGGCGCGAGTGCGGCGAAGACCGATGAGATGACGAAGATCGTCACGCCGATCAGCAGCAGCCGACGTCGTCCGATCCGGTCGGCGAGGGTGCCGAACAACAGCAGCAGCGAGGCGAACACGAGCGTGTAGGCCTCTTGCACCCACTGCACCTCGGTCGAGGTGAGCCCCAGCTCGTCGACGATCGAGGGGACCGCGACGTTGACGATCGTCGAGTCGACGATGATCAACGACACGGCGATGCTGATGAAGACCAAGCCCGCCCAACGGCGGTTGGAGCGATCGATCATGGTGGGGCACTTTCTCGCGTGAACGGCGCGACTCTACACCCGTGTGAGGGTGCTCTCGGCGGTAGGTTCGAGGTATGCCGGAGTACACCGACGCCCACGGCGTGACGATCGTTTACGACGTCCATCCCGCCTCGACTCCCGCCCGAGCTGTCGTGCAATTGCTGCACGGCGTGGGCGAGCACGCGGGTCGCTATGCCCGAGTGATCGACGACCTGACCGCGAACGGGTACACGGTGTACGCGGACGATCACCGCGGTCATGGTCGCACGGGGTTGCGTCAGCATGGCGACCCCGCCGATCTCGGGCGCCTGGGCAAGGGCGGCATGCCCGCCACGGTCGCGGCGCTCTGGCAGTTCACCGAGCTGATCCGCGCCGAGAACCGCGAGTTGCCGCTCGTGTTGCTGGGGCACTCGTGGGGGTCGTTCCTCGCTCAGATCCTCGTGAACGATCACCCCGACGCCTACGACGCCGTGATCCTGACCGGAACGGCGCTGCGGTGGCCCGCGTCGCTCAATTCCGGGCCGCTCAATGCGCCGTGGAAGGGACCGGATGCCACGGGGCGCGAGTGGCTCTCGTCCGACCCCGCAGTGGGGGAGGCCTTCGGCGCCGACCCGCTGACCACCGACCGCCCGCTGCTCGCGCTTTTCGGTCCGATCGATGCGGCGCGACTCTTCGGGCGACCGCGGCGAGGGCTGCGCGACCTGCGCACCGCCGATCTGCCGGTGTTGATCATGGTGGGACGCGAAGACACGGTCGGGGGCGCGACATCCGCGCACCGTCTCGCCCGGGCGTATCGCGAGCGCGGCGGGCTCGATGACATCACCACGCTCATCTACCCGGGTGCCCGACACGAGGTGTTCAACGAGGTGCAGCAGGTCGAGGTCCGTGCGGACCTTCTGGCCTGGATCGAGAAGCGCTTTCCCGTTCGCGCCTAGTCTGGAGCCATGCACGGCGAATACAAGGTCCCGGGTGGCAAGCTCGTCGTCGTCGACCTCGAGGTACGCGACGGCCTGATCTCTGACTTCCACCTGGCCGGTGACTTCTTCCTCGAGCCCGACACGGCCCTCGAAGCCATCGATGCCGCCGTGCGAGGGCTACCCGAAACGTCCGATGTCACGGCGATCGCGGCGGCGGTGCGCGCGGCGCTTCCGTCCGACACGCAGATGCTCGGTTTCACGCCGGAATCCGTCGGCACGGCGGTGCGGCGGGCGCTCGTGACCGCGCCCGGCTGGAGCGACTTCGACTGGGAGGTCGTGCACGAGCCTGCCGTCTCGCCGCGCATGAACCTCGCGCTCGATGAGGTGCTGACCGCTCGTGTCGGAGATGGGCGACGACGTCCGACACTCCGCATCTGGGAGTGGAACGAGTCGGCGGTCGTCATCGGATCGTTCCAGTCGTTGCGCAATGAGGTCGACCCGGAGGGCGCGACGCGCCACGGATTCGATGTCGTCCGTCGAATCTCGGGCGGCGGGGCGATGATGATGGCCGCGGGGCAGATCATCACATACTCCCTCTACGTTCCGGCGGCGCTCGTCTCGGGCATGACCTTCGCGGAGTCGTATGCCTTCCTCGACGATTGGGTGCTGCAGGCCCTTCGCTCCCTCGGCATCGAGGCGACCTACCAGCCGCTCAACGACATCGCGAGCCCCACGGGCAAGATCGGCGGTGCGGCCCAGAAACGCCTCGCGAACGGTGGAGTGCTGCATCACGCGACGCTCAGCTACGACATCGACGGCCAGATGATGACCGAGGTCTTGCGCATCGGTCGCGAGAAGCTGAGCGACAAGGGCACGGTGTCGGCCGCGAAGCGGGTCGATCCCCTTCGTCGGCAGACGGGACTGGCCCGCGACGTGGTGATCGAGCGCTTCGTTCAAACCTTCACACGCCTCTACGGAGCCGAGTCCGGACATATCACGGACGAGGAATATGCCGAGGCGGCGGCACTCGTCGAGTCGAAGTTTGCGACCGACGCCTGGCTGCGCCGCGTGCCGTGACCGACCCAGCGCCCGAAGCGGCCGTCATCGGCGCAGCGCCCGGAGCATCCGTCGTCGTCGTCCAGGATGACAACCTGCAGGCGATGGCCGCGATGCCGGATGCTTCTTTCTCGCTGATCTATCTCGACCCGCCGTTCAACACGGGCCGCGTGCAGGGCAGAGCGATTCACACGTCCCGCCCGCTCGCCACAGAGGGTTCCTCCCGCCCGCAGGCCGCGGAGGCGCCCGCTCTGGTGAGCCCGGCCCCGGTCTTCCGGGGTTTCCACGGCCGCGACTACGAGCGGGTCGTCGGCCTGCTCCGTTCATACGATGATCGCTTCACCGACTATTGGGACTTCCTGGCGCCGCGCCTTGCGGAGGCCTGGCGTCTTCTCACCGCGGACGGGACGCTGTACCTGCACCTCGACTACCGAGAGTCGCACTACGCCAAGGTGGCTCTCGACGCCCTCTTCGGGCGGGACTGCTTCTTGAACGAGATCATCTGGGCATACGACTACGGGGCCAAATCGCGCAGCCGGTGGCCGACCAAGCACGACACGATCCTCGTCTACGTCAAGGATCCGGCTAACTATGTCTTCGACTCCGACGCCGTCGATCGCGAACCGTACATGGCGCCGGGGTTGGTCACACCCGAGAAGGCCGCGCGCGGAAAGCTGCCGACGGATGTCTGGTGGCACACGATCGTGCCCACCACAGGGCGGGAGAAGACCGGATATCCGACGCAGAAGCCCGAGGGGATCCTGCGTCGCATGATCGCGGCATCGACCCGCCCCGGCGATACCGTGCTCGATCCCTTCGCGGGCAGCGGCACGACGGGCGCCGTCGCGGGCGAGCTCGGGCGGCGCGCGGTGCTGATCGATCACAACCCCGACGCGATCGACGTGATGGCGAGACGGATGCCGGGGGCCGAGATCCGTCGTCAGCCGAGCGCGGCCACCGACGCGTAGGCGTCCGAAACGATGTCGGGAGATGAGCTTCCGACATCGAAAACCCGCGCGGCGCCACGTCTGCCCTGGGATGTCGCCGCCCAACCGGGCTCCCCGTCGCGCACGAACTCGACGGCGGCGCCGTGCATCGCGGCGGCAAGTGCGCGCGGGGGCGCGTCGCCCGCGATCGCGCTCACCCGAGGCGCATTCAGCACGTCGAAGAGGAAGGGCACATCGAGACAGTGCAGGGCGATGCCGTGCGTCGGTGAGATCCAGGAGAGCCGGTACAGCCAGGTGCCGGCGCTCGGCGCATCCGTGCTCCCCGCCGCACTGGCCCGGGCATCGGCGACGCGCGCCACGCCCGCGCGGAATGTGTGGTCGGTCACGTACCGACCCACGAGCCGGCCGGTTCCGCGCCCCCGAACCGCACGATTGTCTTTCAGGTAGCGCGAAGCCACCCTCCGGCTCGCACCGAGAGCGCGCAGGGCGAGACGCGCGGGGACGAAGCGCAGAATCTTCGAACCCATCGTGATCATCGTGAACTCGTCGTCGTTCGCGCCGATGACGAGCGGCTTGTTGGCACCGATTCCCGCGCGGAGGGATTCGAGCGTCGGCCGGGGAATCAGGTCGCCGTCGATGACCGGACCGAGGCCGACGCCGTCACGTAGCAGGCCGCGGGCGACGGCCAGGCCCTTCGCGTCGGGCTCTTGCGTGGCGCGTTCCTGGGCGTCGACGATCGCATCGGGACCCATTGTGGCGAAACCCTCGCGGTCGGGCGCGACGCCGAGGTGCTGGGCGAGGCGAGCGCCGATCGCGCGAGCCCGATCTGCTGCGATGTCGCCGAGGGCGGGCGACGAGCACCAGACCTGGTGGAACAGGTGTTGGGCCGCGGGCATCCCGAGCAACGTCAGCACGGCGCCGCCGCCGGCCGACTGCCCGGCGATCGTGACGCGGTCGGGGTCACCGCCGAAGAAGCCGATGTTCGCTCGCACCCACTCAAGGGCTGCGAGCCAGTCGCGCACCGCGCGGTTCTGCGGTGCGCCCTCGATCCATCCGAACCCGTCGAAGCCCAGCCGGTACGACAGCGTGACCGTCACGACCCCGTCACGGGCGAACGCCGCACCGTCGAACCACGGGCTGGCGGGGGACCCGGTTGTGTAGCCGCCCCCGTGAATCCAGACCCACACCGGCAGGCGCGAGCCGGGATCGGCGGCGGGGGTGAAGACGTTGACGTTCAAGGTGGCGTCGCCCGGCACGGGCGGCTCGGGAATCAGGGTGGTGTCGGCGAAGTCATGCCGAAGGGGAGTGGGCCCGTATGCGGATGCGTCGCGCACGCCTTCCCCGGGACGCGGCGCGGAGGGGGCAGCGAAGCGCAGGTCGCCGACGGGCGGTTCGGCGAACGGGATGCCGAGATACGCCTCGCCGGTGCCGCCAGGCGTACGGTGGCGAATGCCGCGCACGGCTCCCTGCAGGGTGTGTGCCTCGGGGGCAGTCGGGGTCATCGGGTGTTCTCCACTCGGGGGTCGAGGGCGCGGAACAGGGCGTCGATCGTTCCGGCCATGTCGAGGTTCGGGTCGAGCAGCCAGTGCGTTTGCAGACCGTCGGCGAGAGCGTGCACCACCGTCGCGAGGGTGGCGGGGGGAATGGTGTCGACGATCCGCCCTTCGTTCTGGAGTGTCGTGATCGCCGGGATCAGGAGTTCGCCGAGGTAGCGCCGACGGTCGAGGAAGAACTCGTGCGCCGGATGCTCGGGCGCTGCCGCGTCGACCGAGATATGCGCGAACAGCTGAACCAGGCCGGGTACATCCGCGTTGTGTCGAATGATGTCGAGAAACGATGTCAGCACCGCTTCGGCGGCATTACCGGCTGTCCCCTCGCGCTCTGCCCGGGGTGCGTGCGACGCGTGATCGACCTCGTCGCGCTTGCGGAGGATTGCGGTGTAGAGCTCTTCCTTGCTGTCGAAATAGTGCAGCAGTCCCGCTTGGCTGAGTCCCGCAGCATCCGCCAACTCTCGAACCGACGTCCGCCGCAGGCCTTCGCGAGCGATCACGTCGAGCGCCGTCGTGAGGATCTCTTCGCGTTTGGCAACGCCTTTCGCGTAGGAGCCTCGTCGATTCATGGGTAGAGCGTAGACCGGATGCCTCTTGCCAATAAAAACCGAGCGACATACGCTTTTGATGGCGCAGGAAGAGCACGCGTCATCCACAAGGGAGTGAACATGTCCGATTCCGTCACCCAGCCGTCCGTCACCGACCTGACGCTGGAAGAGAAGGCGTCGCTCACGAGCGGTGCGGATTTCTGGACCACCACGGCCATCGAGCGTGCCGGGACGCAACCCGGCGTGCCGAGCATCATGATGACCGACGGGCCGCACGGCCTGCGTAAACAGGCCGAAGGGAACGATCACGTCGGCCTCGGGAACAGCGTGCCCGCCACCTGCTTTCCGCCCGCCGTCGGGCTCAGCGCGACCTTCGATCCCGAGCTCGCGGTGCGCGTCGGCGAAGCTTTGGGCATCGAATCCGCCATCGAGGACGTGGCCGTCATCCTCGGCCCCGGCATCAACATCAAGCGTTCGCCGCTCTGCGGTCGCAACTTCGAGTACATGTCCGAGGACCCGATCGTCTCGGGGGTTATGGGCGGGGCGCTGGTTCGCGGCATCCAGTCCCGCGGGGTCGGCGCCTCGCTCAAGCACTTCGCCGCGAACAACCAAGAGACCGATCGCCTGCGGGTCTCGAGCGATGTCGACCCGCGCCCGCTCCGCGAGATATACCTGCGCGGCTTCCAGATCGCCATCGAGGACGCGCAGCCCTGGACCGTGATGTGCTCGTACAACCGCATCAACGGTGTCTATGCCTCGGAGGACCCGTGGTTGCTGACGAGCGTCCTCCGCGACGAGTGGGGCTTCGATGGTTTGGTCGTCTCGGACTGGGGTGCTGTCAACGACCGGGTCGCCGGTGTCATCGCGGGCCTCGATCTCGAGATGCCCGCGAGTGGTGGCGCAACGGATGCCCAGCTCGTTGCCGCGGTGCGGGACGGATCGCTCGACGAGGCCGCGCTCGATGTCGTCGCGGGCCGCGTGCTCGACCTCGTGCAGAAGGCCGGACGACGCCCCGCGATCGCCGGGCCGCTGGACGTCGATGCGCACCACGCCCTTGCACGCGAGGTCGCGGGACGCGCGATCGTGCTGCTGAAGAATGACGACGGGATGCTGCCGCTCGCGCCCGAGCAGAGGGTGGCGGTCATCGGCGCCTTCGCCGAGACGCCGCGCTTCCAAGGTGCCGGGTCATCGCTCATCAACCCCACCCGACTGGACGGTGCCCTCGATGGGTTCGCCGAATACGCGGCAGAGGGCGCGGTGACGTACGCACCCGGGTTCGCCCTCGACGGTTCCGGTGATGCCGAAGCGCTTCGCGCCGAGGCTGTGGCCGCGGCATCCGCGTCCGAGGTCGCCGTCGTCTTCCTCGGTCTTCCGGCGTCGGCCGAGTCGGAGGGCTTCGACCGCGAACACATTGACCTGCCGGCAGACCAGCTCGCGCTGCTCGACGCCGTCCTGGCCGCCAACCCGCGCACGGTCGTCATGCTCTCTAACGGCGGTGTCGTGGCGCTGCCCTTCGCCGACCGGGTACCCGCGATCGTCGAGGGCTGGCTGCTCGGCCAGGCGGGTGGCTCGGCCACGGCGGACGTGCTCTACGGCGCGGTGAACCCGTCGGGACGCCTCGCCGAAACCATCCCGGTGCGGCTCGAAGACAACCCCTCGTATGGCAACTTCCCCGGCGAGCACGGGCACGTGCGCTATGGCGAGGGCATGTTCGTCGGGTACCGCTGGTACGACGAGCGCGGCCTCGATGTGACATTCCCCTTCGGGCATGGCCTGTCGTACACGACCTTCTCGTACAGCGAGGCCGAGGCATCCGTCGACTCGAAAGGTGACATCGTCGTCCGCGTCGCGGTCACCAACACCGGTGATCGCGACGGTCGCGAACTCGTGCAGGTCTACACGTCCCTCCCCGGCTCGTCCGTCCAGCGTGCACCGCGCGAGCTCAAGGCCTTCCAGAGCGTCGCGCTCGAGGCGGGCGAGACGCGTGAGGTCGAGCGCACGCTGCGTCGAGCCGACCTGGCGTACTGGGACGTGCGCGTGGACCGCTGGGTCGTCGAGGGTGGCGAGTACGAGGTGCAGATCGGTGCTTCGAGCCGCGACATCTGCTCGGTCGTCTCGGTCGAGGTCGCGGGCGACGAACTCGTCCTGCCCCTCTCGCTCAATTCGTCGATCGCCGAGCTGATGGCGCACCCCGCGATGGGTGAGCAGATGCGGGCTCTGATGGGCGCGGCGTTCGGCTCGGGCGAAGGATCCGACGAGATGCTCCAGCTGCTCGGCTCGTTCCCGATCGGGCGCCTCGCGGCGTTCCCGAACGTCCCGCTCACGCGCGAGCAGGTGGCGCAGATGCTCGCGGGGGCCTGAACGACCCGGGCGATCAGGCGCGCAAGAACGCCAGCAGCACCTCCGACACCTCGTCACCGTGGGTGACGAGCATGCCGTGCGGGGCTCCCTCGATCTCGACGTAGGTCGCCGCGGGGAGCAGATCCCTGAAGCGCCGGGCCGTCGCATCGATCGGCAGGATGTTGTCGGCAGTGCCGTGCACGATGAGCGCGGGCACGTCGATGGCGGGGATGTCGGGCCGGAAGTCGGTCGGCCACGTCAGGGGCGCGGTGGCGATCGCAGCGTTGCCGGCCTGGTTGGCGACCTGGATGCTGGCGTCCAGGGCTTGTTGCGAGATGCGCGTGCCGAGGTTGTCGTCGAGGTTGTAGAAGTCGCCGAAGAAGTTCGCCACGAACGCGTAGCGGTCGGATGCGACGTCCGCCGCGATGCCGTCGAAGAACTCCTGCGGTCCGGCGCCGTCGGGGTTGTCGTCGGTGATGAGCAGATACGGCTCGAGCGAACCGAGGAATGCGGCCTTCGCGATGCGCTCGCTGCCGTGCCGCGACAGGTAGCGCGCGATCTCGCCCGTTCCCATGGAGAAGCCCACGAGCACCACGTCGCGCAGGTCGAGGGCGGTCAGCAGAGCGGCCAGGTCGTCGGCGAAGGTGTCGTAGTCGGACCCGGCCGCCGTCTTGGACGATGCGCCGAACCCGCGCCGGTCGTACGCGATCACCCGGTACCCGGCGGCGAGCAGCGCCGCCTGCTGGGTGCCCCAGGACTCCCCGTTCAGGGGGAATCCGTGGATCAGGACGACGGGCTGGCCCGAGCCTTGATCGGTGTAGAACAGCTCGATGTGTGCGGAGTTCTCGGTGCCGACGGTGACGTACGCCATGTTCGTGCCTTCCTCTGAGGGACCGGTGTGGACCACATCTTGCGCCCCACATCGATACGCGGAGCGACACTGCCAGTCAACCCCCTATCGACCATGCGGGTCCTCCGTGGCAGAGTTTTCTGACGGAAAACGGGAGTGGGGTCGACGCCGCCATGTTCACGGCCATCGCGTTCTTCGCCGCGCTCACGTTCGTGCTCAGCGCGTTCTCGCTCATTCTCGAGCGTGTCGGGGTGCCGCCGCTCGTGCTCGCCATGATGGCCGGGGTGGTCGCAGGGCCGTTCGTCGGCGGGCTGATCGATCCTGCGGACCTCGGCCTCCGCGCTCCGCAGGCGATGGAAGAGATCACCCGCTTCGTCCTGACCATCTCGCTCCTGGGTGTCGCGCTGCGTCTGCCGACGGGTTATTGGCGCGCGAACGCACGGTGGGTCGCCGCCAGCATCGGCGTGGGGATGCTCGTCATGTTCGCCGTCGCGGCAGGTTCCGTCCTATTGCTCGGCGTGCCGCTGCTCACGGCGCTGCTGATCGCCGCCGCCATCACACCGACCGACCCCGTCGTCACGACGCCCATCGTGACGGGCCCGATCGCCGAGAAGCGCATCCCCTCCCGCGTCCGCTTCAACATGTCGTCGGAGAGCGGACTGAACGACGGACTCGGTTTTCTGCTCGTCATGCTGCCGGTTCTGCTGCTCGCGCGTCCCACCCGTGAGGCGTGGTCTCATTGGGCAGGGCATGTTCTGCTCTGGGAGGTTCTCACGCCCGTCGTCGGCGGTCTCATCCTCGGCGCCGCGGCGGGCTATCTGATGGATACGGCGGCATCGCGCAACTGGACGATGAGTGCTTCCTACCTGGGCTACGGAGTGGCCATGGCGCTCGCGGTGCTCGGCATCTTCCGGCTGCTGGGCACGGACGCGATCCTCGCGGTCTTCGTCGCGGCCGCCGCGTTCAGCGACCGGATCACGAGCGATCTGCGCCATGAACTCGGGCAAGAGATCGACGCGCTCGGACGCGTGATCATCATCCCCATGTTCGCTCTGATCGGGGTGATTCTGCCGTGGGGCGAATGGGGCGAGCTCGGCTGGGCGTGGCCCCCCGTGCTCATCCTGGCGATGCTCGGCCGGCGGATCGTGGGGATCTGGGTGACACGCCCCCTCTATCGGCGATTGCACACGCGCACCGAGTCCGCCTTCCTGTCGTGGTTCGGACCCGTCGGCGTCTCGGCGCTCTTCTATGCGAGCCTCGCGGCGGAGCGCACGGGCGACGCCCTCGTGTTCCCCGCCGTCACCCTGACGATCGCCTTGTCGGTGCTCGTGCACGGACTCACCGCGACGCCCGCCGGTGTGTGGCTGGCCCGCCATCCGGGGCGGGCCGTCGAGCCGGCCGGGTCGGGCGTAGGCAGGGTGTTTCCGCGTCGTGCTGGGCCCTGGAGCGGCGCCCCTACGCGTCGCGCCCGGCGCCCCGGGAGGGCGTCACGGTGAAGGTGTGCGGAGCGCCAAAGGAGCGGTCCGAGAACGCGCGACGCACCGCTCCCGTCACCGCACCGACGAGGTCCTCGGCGACGAGCGCGATCGCCGCCCCGCCGAAGCCGCCGCCGGTCATCCGCGCGCCGACCGCACCGGCCGCGAGCGCGGCATCCACAGCGGTATCGAGCTCGGGTGTCGAGATCTCGAAGTCGTCGCGCATCGAGACGTGCGATGCGACGAGCAGGTCGCCGATCGCGTGAGGTCCGCTCTCGCGCAGCGTCCGCACGGTATCGAGCACGCGATAGTTCTCCGTGACGATGTGGCGGACGCGCCGGAAGGTGACGTCGTCGAGGAGCGCCTGCGCCCGGGGAAGGTCATCGAGCGTCAGATCGCGCAGCGCGGGCACATTCATCGACGCCGCGCCCAGCTCGCACGACGCGCGGCGCTCGCCGTAGCCGCCGGTCGCGTGTGAGTGCTTGACGCGCGTGTCGATGACGAGCAGCCGGAGACCTGCCGCGTCGAAGCCGAGGTCGATGCTCTCGGTCGCGAGCGTCCGGCAATCCAGGAACGTCGCGGCATCGGCACGCCCGAGCATCGAGGCGACCTGATCCATGATGCCGGTCGGGGCACCGACGGCATCGTTCTCGGCCGTCCGCCCGGTCTTCGCGAGATCCAGCGGGCTGAGTCCGAGGTGCCAGAGGTCGTTCAGCGCGCTCGCGGCCGCGCCCTCGATGGCCGCCGACGATGACAGGCCGGCTCCGATCGGCACGTCGGACGAAAACGCCAGATCCAGGCCGGGCAGCTGGCGCACGTCCGTCTCCGTTGCGCGCAGGGCCGCCCAGGCGACGCCGAGCGGGTAGGCGGCCCACTCGGGAATGCCGTGGTCAGGGCTGTCGAACAGGGTCGGCAGCTCGACGAGTGCCACTTCGACCGGGTTCGGATCGAACGTCGACGCGACGTGGACGACGCGGTCGTTGCGGCGAGCCGCCGTCACGCGCGTGCGGTATTCGATCGCGAACGGCAGCACAAAGCCTTCGTTGTAGTCCGTGTGCTCGCCGATCAGATTGGCGCGGCCCGGAGCCGACCAGGTGCCTGCGTCGGTTGTAGAGGTGGGGATCATCGCTCGATTGCCTCTCGGATGCGGGCCGCGGAGTCCTCGGGGGCGATGTCGCCGATCCAGGCGCCCATCGCCGCCTCAGAACCCGCGAGGTACTTCAACTTGTCTGCCGCCCGCCGCGGGGAGGTGAGTTGCAGGTGCAGGCGCACAGTGTCGCGCCCGGTGTGCACGGGAGCCTGGTGCCAGGCGGCGATGTACGGGGTCGGGGCTTCGTAGAGGCGATCGACGCCGCGCAAGAGACGCAGATAGACATCCGCCAACTCGTCGCGCTCCTCCGGACTCGTGGCGGCAAAGTCGGGAACGTGTCGCTTCGGTGCGAGATGAATCTCGACGGGCCAGCGGGCCGCGAACGGCACGTAGGCGATCCAGTGGTCTGATTCGAGCACAACGCGCGGCCCGTCGGCTTCGAACGCGATGATCCGCTCGAACAGGTCGGGTCCCTCGCGCTCGATCGACGCGAGCAGGGTCGACGTCCGCGGAGTGATGTAGGGGTACGCGTAGATCTGACCGTGGGGGTGACGCAGCGTCACGCCGATCTCTTCGCCGCGGTTCTCGAACGGGAAGACCTGCTGGATGCCGGGGAGTGCCGAGAGCGCCGCGGTGCGATCTGCCCACGCCTCGATCACCGTGCGAGCGCGCGTCGTCGTCTGCGTGCCGAAGGATCCCTCGTGTTCGGGGCTGAAGCACACCACCTCGCAGCGACCGACAGATGATCGGGTGCGGCCGAGCCCGGGTGCGACGAGATCGGTAAGACCCTGGGGCGGGTCGACGGCGCGGGGGGCCGTATCGGTGGGCTCGGCGAGTCCGGGTCCGAACGACGGCGACTTGTTCTCGAAGACCGCGACGTCGTACCGGGAGGGGATTTCGGAGGGGTTGGTGGGGGTTTGCGGCGAGAGGGGATCGAGGTGCGCGGGGGGCAGGAAGGCCCGGTTCTGTCGCGCGGCGGCGACCGAGATCCAGTCGCCGGTCAACGCATCGCGGCGCATGGTCGCGGTGGCGGGACGCTCGCCGAGGGCGCGGGAATCGATGGCACGCTCGGAGCCGAGCGTGGTACCCGGGTCGTCGTAGTAGAAGAGTTCGCGGCCGTCCGCGAGGAGGGTGGCGCGGCGGACGATCCCGCCCGAGAGGGGCAGGGCATCGTCAGGAAGCATGTTCACGATAACACGCTATATTCCGCGGCTGATATCGTCAACATCGGAGGCACAGATGGCTAATTTGCAGCGACCGTCGATGGCCGATGTAGCGGCTCTCGCCGGTGTCTCGGCTCAAACGGTGTCGCGGGTCGTCAACGCGAGCCCACGCGTCGACCCCGAAACGCGGCACCGCGTCGAGGCCGCGCTGGCCCGATCCGGGTATCGCGTCCACCGCGCCGCGCGCGCCTTACGAACGGGTCGGACCGGCATCATCGGGGCCGTGGTTTCCACCCTTGCCACGGTCGGCAACTCGCTCATGCTGCAGTCTGTCGTCGACGAGGCATCCGTCCGCGGATACTCCGTCGTCATCGCCCGTATCGGCGCGGACGGACCAGCGGAGGCCTTCGAGAGATTGCGCGAACAGGGCGTGGATGGCGCGATCGTCGTGAACGAGGCATCCGCTCTCCTCCGCGACGTGACGCTGCCCGACGAGCTGCGCCTCGTCGTCGTCGATTCGCCCCCCGACTCGCGCTACGCCGGAATCGAGACGGCGCACGCCGACGGTTCCGCCGCGGCGACGCGACACCTTCTCGAACTCGGCCACCGCGCGATCGCTCACATCGCCGGGCCCGACTCTTCGTATGCCGCCGCCGAGCGCGAGCGAGGTTGGCGCGAAACGCTCACAGCCGCGGGGTGCCTTCCCGGCCCGTTGGTGCGAGGGCAGTGGACCTCGGCGTCGGGGTTCGTGGCGGGTGGATGGCTGATGGATGCCGGTGCGCCGACCGCCTTCGTCGTCGCCAACGATCAGATGGCGCTGGGTGTGCTGCGCGCGGCGATGGAGCGCGGAATCCGGATCCCCGAGCAGCTCAGCGTGGTCGGGTTCGATGACGTCGACGATGCGCAGAACTACAGTCCCGCGCTCACGACCGTGCGCCAGCCGTTCGACGAACTCGGGCGCCGGGCGGTCGCGGCGGTGCTGGATGACGCCGAGGCGGGCTCGCGAGAGGTCGTGCCAGCGCCGCTCATCGTCCGGGCGAGCACGGCGGAGTTCACTCCACGCGGGTGAACTCGAGCAGCGTCGCGCTGCCCGGGTTGAGAACCGGCATCGGCAGCCCGACTTCGCCGAGGAGCCGTCCCGACGCGGTCAGGGGTGCGGGCATCCAGGCGGGCGCCTGCACCTGGTGCAGGTCGCTGTTCCCGAGTTCAGTCCGCGCCCGCACGACATAGGTCGCCGCCGGGTCGAGTCCGGGAACGCGCACGCGCATCGCGCCCCCGCTCGTGGAGGGGGCCAATCGCACCCAGGCGAACACGGCGTGGTCGCCGCTCGGCGAGACGATGCCGTGCAGCAGCGCGCCCTCGTCCACACCATCGGCCCGCACGGTGACCCCGGCGTGCAGGAGCGGCCGCAGTTCGCGGTACAGCTCGCTCCACGCCCGCAGCGCCTGCCGTTCGTCGTCGGTGCACCCGGTGATGTCCCACTCGATTCCGGCATGGCCGAACAGGGCCGTGACCATTCGGAACGACAGCGACGCCGTGCGGTGGGTCGTGTGGGCGCGCGCCGGCCCGACGTGCGAGCCCACGATCTCGGGCGGCAACAGCACGCCGGTGAACCGCTGGATCAGCTGGCGCTCAATCGGGTCGTTCGTGTCCGAGGCCCACACGCGCTGCGCGTGCGAGAGCACGCCCAGGTCGACGCGCGCGCCGCCACTCGCGCACGATTCGATCTCGAGTCGCGGATGCCGCCGGCGCAGTTCGTCCATCAGTGCATACGCTGCGAGCACCTGGTCGTGCACCGCGGGTCGACCGTTCGCGCGAGACACAGCGGCGTGCAGATCGCGGTTGTGATCCCACTTGACGACGTCGATCGCGTTCGTGCCGATGACCTCGTCCATGCGCTCGAGGATGTGGTTCCATGCGTCCGGTTGGGTCAGATCGATCGCGAGCTGGTGACGCCACAGCGGCTGCGACGGAGCGGTGCCGAGGATCCACTCGGGGTGGGTGCGGGCGAGGTCCGAGTCCGGGTTGATCATCTCGGGCTCGAACCAGATGCCGAACTGCATGCCGAGGCCATGGACGAGATCCGAGAGGCCCCGGAGGCCGTCCGGCCAGGCATCCGTGTCGATCGTCCAGTCACCGAGTCCCGACCGGTCATCGGGGCGTCCGGTGAACCATCCGTCGTCGAGGACGAACCGCTCGACGCCGACGGATGCCGCGGTGCGGGCGAGTTCGCCGAGCCGCTCGGGATCGTGGTCGAAGTAGACCGCCTCCCAGGTGTTCAGCACGAGGGGTCGGGGCGAAGTGGGGTAGGCCGGCAACGACCGTACGGCCTCGTGCAGACGGGCGCTCAGCCCGTCGATGCCGTCGGCGCTGAAAATCAGGAGCGTCTCGGGGGATTCGTACGACTGCCCGGGTCCCAGACGCACCTCACCGGCGAGCAGCAATTCACCCGCGGACATCGCGGTGGCATGTACTCCCGCACCCTCGGGCAAGCGCTCGACGGCGGTGTCGAGGTTGCCGCTCCAGGCAGTGTGGCAGGCCCACACGCGGCCGCTGCGGAAGCCGAAGCCCTCGGTTCCGGTGATCGTCACGAACGCGGCATCGTGGCC
The DNA here is from genome assembly GCA_963740165.1 of uncultured Actinomycetota bacterium. Taxonomy (GTDB): domain Bacteria; phylum Actinomycetota; class Actinomycetes; order Actinomycetales; family Microbacteriaceae; genus Microbacterium. Next base: position 19,971 of record CAVUDC010000007.1, read on the forward strand.
GGTCCGTCCGCGCCGGTTCTCACGCACGTGTGCCCCGAACGTGATCGGCGTCCGCTGGGCGCGACGCTCGCCCGTCCAACGACCCGTGAAGTCGAGGATTTCGTCGACCTCCGTCGGCAGGGGCGCGAGAGCGCGCACCGCGACGAGATCGAGGGGATCGCCGGCAGTCGCGGTCGAGGTGACGCGCACGCGGTGGCGCAGGATCCCGAAGCGATCGAGGTGCAGCGTGAGGTCGACGGATGCTTCGGCCGCCGCATCCTCGAACGAGAACACCACCGTCTCGGCGTCGGGGCGGGCCGTCGAGATCAGCGCGGGGGCCGGGTCGGCGTGCTGCCCGCCCCGGTGCCATTCGAGTGCGGGGCGGCCGGACCATCCGCTGCGCTCGGTCGCGAGCAGCGGGAACAGCCGGGGGGAGTCGAAGCTCGAGTACGAGACGCCGCCCGTGCTCGTGACCGTGAGGGCGGCGGTGTCGGATTCGTCGAGCGCAGTACCCCAGTGCAGGATCCGCGGCTCGGGGTCGATCGCGATGACGACGCTCACCCCCGCGGCGCGCAGGTGCACAGCTTCCGCGAACGTCTCGACGATCTCTGACATGCTTGCTCCTCGCAGAACATCGTCCGTGAGCGCCCGGTGAGGCGCCCACGGACGATGTGGGTGTCGTGCTGACTACTCAGGAAATTACTCTGCGACTGTCTACTCGGCTACCGGGATCGACTGCGCCTCGAGCGTCTTGATCGTCGCGGCCTGTCCAGCTTCGAGCGCCTCGAGCAGGGTACCGCTGCCGCTCACGGCGGCTTTGAAGCCATCCGAGATGTCGGCGTAGGTCTGCGTCATGGTCGGGCCCCACACGAAGTCGGGCGAGACCTCGGTTGCGGCCTCGGCGAACACGTCGTAGATCGCCTGGTCGCCGTAGAACTCCACGCCCTCGGCGAGGGTGGGAAGCTCGAGTCCGCTCAGCGCGGCCGGGTAGATGTTCGCCGAGGCGTTCAGAGCCGCGAGTGCTTCGTCCGATGTGTTGAGCCACAGGGCGAACTTGGCCGCCTCGTAGACGTAGTCGCTGCCCTTGAGTACCGCGACGGACGAGCCGCCCCAGTTTCCGCCTTCGGCGTCTCCGGCGCTCCACTGGGGGAGTGCCGCAACGCGCCAGTCACCGGCGGTGTCGGGTGCTCCGCTGGCGATGGAGTTCGCACCCCACACGGCCGAGGGCCAGGTCCACGCGGCGCCCGAGTTGTAGGCGTTGTTCCACTCGTCGGTCCACGCGGGGACGGTCGAGACCAGGTCTTCGGCGATCATCTGCTGCCAGTAGTCGGCGACCGTCGTGGATGCCTCATCCGTGAAGTCGACCGTCCACTCCGAGCCGTCGTTGGCGAACCACTCGCCGCCGCCCTGCCAGACGAATCCGGCGAACTGGTTGATGTCGCCCTGCGAGAAGTTGGTGATGTAGCCACCGAGTTCGCGGATCTGGCGAGCCGCGTCCATGTACTCCTCCCACGTCGTGGGGATCGCGATGCCGTTCGCCTCGAACAGGTCGGCCCGGTAGAACAGGCCCATGGGTCCGATGTCCTGCGGGATTCCGTAGACGCTGTCTTCGGTGCCGAGGCTGACCTGGCCCCATGCCCAGTCGACGAAGTCGCCCTCAGCTGCGACGACCTCTTCGCAGGCGCCGAGGTCTTCGATGCCGTCCTGCACGCGGAAGTTCGGCAGTGCGTCGTACTCGATCTGACCGAGGTCGGGCGCGTTGCCGGCTGCGATCTGGTTGAAGAAGTTCTGGTACGTGCCGCTGTTGCCGTTGGGGCCGGTCTGGACCTTGACCTGGATGTCGGGGTTCTCCTCGTTCCAGATCTCGACGACCTCTTCGATGCCGGGGATCCACGAGGTGAACTCGAGCGTGACGTCCTCGCCGGCGGGGGCGCAGGCCTCGGCCGAGCCGCCGTTGTCACTGGAACCGGCGGCACAGCCGGACAGCGCCAGGGCGCCGACCGTCAGGACCGCCGCTGCTGCTTTGTAGCGAAGGTGCATGTGATTTCCTTTCGGGGTGGATCGCCGGGCGGGTCGTTCCGCTCGACGGGGGACTTACTTCAGGGCTCCAGCGCCCAATCCGTTTCGCCAGAAACGCTGAAGCAAGAGGAAGGTGATGATCAGGGGGATGACGGATACCAGGGCCCCGACGAGTACGAAGGATCGCAGCTCGGGGATCTGGTTCAGCTGCGTGTTCCAGCTGTAGAGACCGAGGATGACGGGGAACAGTTCTTCGCTGCGCAGCATGATGAGCGGCAGGAAGAAGTTGTTCCAGATCGCGACGAACTGGAAGAGGAAGATCGTCACGAGCGCGGGGGTCATCAGGCGCACACCGACGGTGAAGAAGGTGCGCACCTCGCCGGAGCCGTCCAGGCGGCTCGCCTCGAGCAGTTCGTCCGGCACGGACTGAGCCGCGAAGATGCGCGCGAGGTAGACGCCGAACGGGCTGACGATCGAGGGGAGGAAGACGGCCCAGAACGTGTTGGTCAGCTGCACCTGGCTGAAGAGCAGGAACAGCGGCAGCGCGAGCGCCGTGGTGGGAACGAGCACGCCGCCGAGCACGACGTTGAACAGCAGGTCGCGGCCGGGGAAGCGGTACTTCGCCAGGGCATACCCGGCCATCGCCGCGAGGATCGTGGCGACCGCTCCGCCGAGCCCGGCGTAGAGCACCGAGTTGCCGAGCCAGCGCAGGTACACCCCGTCGCGGTAGGCGAAGACCTCACCGATGTTGGTGAAGAGCTGGAAGTCGGCGAACCAGAGGGGGTTCGTCGTGAGGATCTGGCTGGTGTCTTTGCTCGAGGCGACGAGCAGCCACCAGAGGGGCAGCAGGAAGTAGATCGTGAAGACGCTCATCACGATCATCGCCGAGAGGCGTGGCACGCGCGGTTCGCGGATGCGTGTGGTGCCGTTCTCCTGGGTGCCGTTCTTCTTGAGGGGGGCGGAGGTGACTCCTGCGGTAGCGCTCATTCCTGTGCATCCTTCCGCTGGGTGTACTTCAAGAATCCGAACGAGAGCACGAAGGTGGTCAGCGCGAGGACGACCGAGAACGCGGCCGCGAGGTTGGTGTTCGGGATCGCCGCTGTTGCGATGACGGTCATGTTCGGGGTGAACGTGCTGGTGACGGCCGAGCTGAACGAGCGGAAGACCTGCGGCTCGGCGAGCAGCTGGAGTGTTCCGATGATCGAGAAGACGGCGGTCAGCACGATGGCGGGGCGGACGAGCGGGATCTTGATCGACCAGGCGATGCGGAACTGCCCCGCGCCATCCAGTCGCGCCGCCTCGTAGATCTCGGTGGGGATCGACAGCAGTGACGAATAGATGATGAGCATGTTGTAGCCGGCGTAGACCCAGGTCACGACATTCGCGATCGACCACAGCACGAGGTCGGCGCCGAGGAAGTCGATGTTCTGCGTGATGGCGGTGAACGGCGACAGGTTCGGCGAAAGCAGCGACCCCCACATGATCGCCGCGATGACGCCGGGTACGGCGTAGGGAACGAAGTAGGCGAGGCGGAAGAAGCGGCGGCCGCGGACGAGCGACGAATCCAGCAGCAGGGCGAACACGAGAGCGAGCCCGAGCATGATCGGCACCTGCACGACGCCGAACACGAGCATCCGTCCGACCGATGTCCAGAATGCGTCGCTCTGGAAGACCTGCACGTATTGGGTCAGGCCGCCGAAGACGAGGGTGGCTTCGCCGAACGTGCCCTCGCGCTGCACGACGAGCAGCGATTGCCAGAAGGCGTACCCGATCGGAACGAGATAGAACAGGGCGAACAGGATGCCGAAGGGCAGGAAGAGCGCGAGGATCGCACCCTTGTGGGGGACGCGGATGCGTCGTGCCCGAGCGGTCGGCTCGGCGGTGGGCCCCGCGGATGTCGCGACGGTCATGCGGACTCCTCGATGATGCGGACGCCGCCGGCCGGGACGACGACCCTGCCCGTGACGGATTCCTGGTGGACCAGATCGTGTCCATGCGCCGTGACGGTGGCGTCTTCGGCGGTGTGGTTGATGGCGAAGAGGATGCTGCGTCCCTGGCCCGTGCGACGGATCAGATCGAGTCTTCCGTGATCCGGGAGAAGCTGCGGTACTCCCGCCTCGACGACGAGACGTTGGATCAGCGTGAGGTAGCTCGCGTCGTCCGGGGTCGTCGCGAGGTACCAGGCGGCTCCGGCACCGTGGGCGCGGCGGGTGATCGCGGCGGAGCCCTGCGCGGGTCCGTCGACGAAGGTGCTGAGAACGTCGGCGTCGACCACGTCGATGCGCTCGCTCCAGATCGACCCGATCGTTCCGTCCGACAGGCGGACGGTGGTGTCGGGATGCAGCGGCGCGAACTCTTCGACACGGAGTCCGAGCAGGTCGCGGAACGCGGCGGGGTAACCGCCGAGGCCGACCCGGTCGTTTTCGTTGACCGTGCCGCTCGCAAACGTGATCAGCACGCTCGCGCCGCGCTCGGCCGCGGCGGCGATGTCGTCCGCTTCGCTATCGCGCACGAGGTGCAGGGCCGGTGCGATCACGAGGTCGTAGCCCGAGAGATCGGAGCCCGGGCGGACGACGTCGACGGTGACTCCCGCGGCGTCGAGTGCGCGGTGCGCCGCATGTACCTGGTCGAGATACTGCACCGCCTCGCTGGGGCGACCCTCGCCCTCGAGCGCCCACCAGCTCTCCCAGCTGAAAAGGAGTGCGGTCGATGCGCTCACGCGGGTGCCGGTGACGGGGGCCAGGCGCTCGAGCAATCCGCCGAGCTCGACGCTCTGCCGCCACAGTGCGCTGTCGGTTCCGGCGTGGGGGAGGAGGGCCGAGTGGTACTTCTCCGCGCCCTGCGCGGATGCGCGCCACTGGAAGAAGCAGATGCCGTCGGCGCCGCGCGCGAGGTGGGTCGAGATGGTACGGACGAGCTCGCCCGGAGCCATGGCGATGTTGTACGGCTGCCAGTTCACGGCGCTCGTGGAGGTCTCCATGAGCAGCCAGGGGTCGCCACCGGCCAGGCCGCGGGTCAGGTCGGCGGCGAAGGCCACCTCGCCGGTCGGGTCAGGAAGGCGGCGGTCGATGTAGTGATCGTTGGCCACGACATCCATCTCGCCGGCCCACGTCCAGTAGTCCTGCGTGCGGATGTGCGCGGTGGCCATGAAGTTCGTCGTGACCGGCGCGTCGCTGTGGCGGCGGATGATCTCGGCCTCGGCGCGGTAGAGGGCGAGCCCTGCGTCGGAACTGAAGCGCGCGAAGTCGAGCATCTGACCCGGGTTTCGCAGCGACAGTGCTGCACGCGGGGTGAGGATCTGGTCCCAGGCGCTGTAGCGCTGGCTCCAGAAGCTCGTACCCCAGGCGGCGTTGAGCGCGTCGATCGTTGTGTAGCGGGCTTCGAGCCAGGTGCGGAAAGCGTCCACGCTGGCGTCGCAGTGGCAGAGCGCGTTGTGGCAGCCGATCTCGTTCGAGACGTGCCAGAGGGCGAGCGCGGGGTGCGAGCCGTAGCGTTCGGCAACGGCCTCGACGACGGCGGCGGCGTGCGCGCGGTAGATGGGCGAGCTCGGGCAGAATGCCTGGCGACCGCCCGGGTAGCGGCGCGTGCCGTCCTCGACCATGGGCAGCATCTCGGGGTACGCGGTGCTCAGCCACGGCGGGGGCGAAGCGGTGCCGGTGCCGAGGTTCACGCGGATGCCGTTCTCGTGCAGCAGGTCCATCATCGCGTCGAGGTCGTCGAAGTTCCAGACGCCGGGGGCGGGGTTGATCGAGGACCAGCCGAAGATGTTGATCGCGACGAGCCCGATGCCGGCTTCGCGCATGAGCGCCATGTCTTCGAGCCAGGTCGCGCGGTCCCACTGCTCGGGGTTGTAGTCGCATCCGTAGAGGACGCCCGGGTTCTGGGCGAGATCAGCGACGACAGCGGCGGGCATCCGGTGCGCTCCTTTGCGTAGGTTCTGTGCACGTGCACACATTCGAGCGAAAAATTCGCCCACAGGAAATGTGTGAACGTGCACATGTTGCCACGGGTACGGCGCGATCGTCAAGCGGATGTGCTCGCTAGGCTGTCGAACATGCCCCCGGTTTCCGCTCAACCCCGACGTAGTACGGTGCACGATGTTGCCCACGCGGCCGGCGTCTCGCGAGGAACGGTCAGTCGGGTCTTGAACGGCGGGTACGTCTCGGAGGTGGCCCGCGAAGCGGTCGAGCGGGCCATCCGAGCCGTCGGATACGTGCCCAACAACGCCGCACGTACGCTCGTTCGTCAGCGCACGCAGGCCGTTGGCTTTATCGTGCACGAGCCGCACTCGCTGTTCTTGGAAGATCCCAATATCGGTGGCATCATGCTCGGCACGAACGCGACGCTGTCGGAGGCGGACTATCAGATGGTGTGTCTGGTGGTGGATTCGCGACGCGACACCGACCGCGTGGCGCGTTACCTGTCCGGCGGGTTCGTTGACGGTGTCGTGATCGTCTCGGCGCGACGTGAAGATCCGATCACGGATGTCGTCGAGCGCCTGGCTCTGCCCGCGGCATTCGTCGGCCACCCGCCGGGAATCAGTGCCGCCTGGGTGGGCGTCGACAATCGGGGTGCGGCTCGCGAGCTGACGAATCGCTTCCGGGCATCTGGTCGTCGGCGGATCGGGATGATCGCCGCGGCGCTCGATCGTGATTCGGGTTCCGACCGCCTGGCCGGGTTCCGCGAAGCGATGGGCGAGGACTTCGACCCGACGCTTGTCGAAGAGATCGCGCTCTACTCGTACGCGGACGGCGTCGTCGGCATGACTCGTCTGCTCGAGCGGGTGCCCGACATCGAGGGCGTTTTTGCGGCTTCGGATGCCGTGGCCGCGGGTGCCATCGAGGCGATCAAGGCATCGGGGCGACAGGTGCCGGTCGACATCGGTGTCGTCGGTTTCGACGACAGTACGTGGGCGCGGCGCACGGTTCCGGCGCTCTCGACCGTGCACCAGCCCGCCGAGGGCCTGGGGCGTGCTGCCGCCACCGCCGTGCTCGCTCAGCTCGCGGGCGAGAGCTTCTCGGACTCGGGGCAGCTGCTTCCCACCCCGATCGTCTGGCGCGAGTCGGCGTAGGAGGTTCCCACGCTCCCTGAGCTTGTCGAAGGGAGCAGCCAGGCGTTGCGTGCGACGGCGCGGGCCCGGTCGTTGAGCGCCCTTCGGCAAGCTCAGTGGCCGCGGAGCGAGTCGAAATGCTTGCCGCGACGGATGCTGGGGCGGATGGTGTGGTGGGGTCTCGTCATTTCGTCTCGGCCGTTCGGGCCTCGCTCAATGACGGGGACCGGGTTCGCGCAGCGGGTCACTTCGACAGGCTCAATGACGGGGACCGGGTTCGCGCAGCGGGTCACTTCGACAGGCTCAGTGACCGGGTTCGCGCAGCGGGTCACTTCGACAGGCTCAGTGACCGTGTGGCTCAGTGACCGGGGTGTCTCAGAACGGTGGTGGGTCCGTGTTCGGCGTGAAGAGGACCAGCGCGGGTGGGGGTTTGTCGATGTAGACGTGACCACCGGGTGAGGTCCATTCGAGGATTCCGCCGCCGAGTTGCCGGACGGTCCACGCGGTTTCGCCTTTGAGGGTGTGGTGTCGTTTGCAGAGGCAGGCGAGGTTGCAGACGTCGGTGTCGCCGCCCAACGCGTAGTCGAGGGTGTGGTCTCGATCGCACCGGTGGGCGGGTTGTCGGCATCCGGGGAATCGGCAGTGTTGATCACGGGCGCGGAGGAACCGTTTCATGTCCGCGGACGGCGTATACCGGTCGACGGCGAGCACACACCCGGTGATCGGGTCGGCGAGGACCCGGTCCCATCCGGTCGCGTGTCCCGCGAGTTGCCGGGCCGTGGCGGGGTCGATCGGGCACCGTCCGACCAGTTCGGCGGGCTCGTCCGTGACGCCGGCCAACGCGAGGGCGGGGATGGTGACGTTCACGATCGCTTGGATCGACCCGAGTCCACCGAACCCGTCCGAGAACCCCGCACCCGTTTCCACGGAGGGATTCGTCGTCAGCATCATGTCTGCGACGAGGTCCGCACGGATCTGATCGATCGTGCGGGCATCAGACGGGTCGGCGTTCTTGATCGCCTTGGCCTGCTGCGTGATGCGGTCGTGCATCGCGTGGGCGAGTACCGCGGGTTGGATGGTGCTGAACTCTGCCATCCCATCCCCGATGTCCCGCACACCGACACCCCGCGAAGCACGGGCTTCCTGGTGGCGTTCCGTCAGCGTTCGGGGCTGCAGCGTCTCTGCCAGTCGGGCGAGCGCGGACCCGAGCCGTCCGGGTGTCGTCCCCTCAGCCCGGACCACAGCTTCGTGCTCGAACACGGCACGCGCGTCCGCGTCGGTGAGCGGTAGTCCGTGCTCCATGATCACGGCGACATGCCGCGCGCTGACCCGGCCCTCATCCCACGCGTCAAACGTTGCGGGGAACGCTTCGGCGAGCACGGCGGCGTCGTTCATCCGGCCCTGCACGGTGCGATCGGACATGCACGCCGCGACCGCCAGCTCTGCAGCCAAAGCACGAAGAGGCAGTTCTGCCTCACGCGAGGACGTCGACCCCAACTCAGCGACTCGACGCATCCCGAGATCCGCAGCATCCGCCAGGACCCGCGCCTGCGCAGCTTGCGCACGAGCGACCGCCCGCGACGCGTCCGCGAACCGGATCGCGAGGTCACGCGCTTCGGTATCGACGTCGCAGATGTCAGCGACGCGACTCGTTGTTCGAATGCATGTTCTAAACTCTACGGATCACCACCGACACCCGAACCCCGAAAAGCCCCCACATCACGCCAGAATCGCGAACCGAAAAGATGAGAGTTCTCACATCTCACCGCGCTCGTGTCGATAGGAGAAACGCATTCACTTCGACAGGCTCAGTGACCGGGTCGGCGTAGCAGGTCACTCCGCGGTGGGCTCAGTGACCGGGGCGCTCCCCGAGCCCACCGCGGAGTCCGCGAGATGATGGGCACCATGCCGCGAATCGTGATGGCTCCCGACAGCTTCAAGGGCACCGTGGCGGCGGCGGATGTCGCGGCCGCACTTGCCGATGGCTGGCGTTCGGTGCGCCCCGCCGACGAGATCATCGTGGCCCCCATGGCCGATGGCGGTGAGGGGACGCTCGACGCCATCGCGGTGGGCGCCGCGAGCGTCGCCGGCGCGGTGCGTGTGCACGTCACGGTTCCGGGTCCGGCGGGGGAGCCCGTCGAGGCCGCGTGGCTCCGTCTGCCCGCAACTAACGCAGCGCCCGAGGGTGTCGGCGTGGTCGAACTCGCGCAGACGTCGGGCATCGAGCTGCTCGAGGGACGCCCCGTCCCTGGACCGCTTCCACGCGCGGGTTCGGCGTCGCAATAGCGGACGCGCTCGCGGCCGGTGTCTCGCGCCTCGTGCTCGCGATCGGATCGAGCGCTTCGACGGACGGCGGAGTCGGGATGCTGCGGGCGCTGGGCGCACGCTTCGTGGACGCCGCGGGTGACCCGATCGGCGACGGCGCGGCGGGCCTCGAACAGCTCGTCGCCGTTGACCTGGGCGACCTCGCCAAACGACCGGCTGGCGGCGTGCGTGTTCTCACAGACGTGACGAACCCGCTGCTCGGCCCTCTCGGTGCCGCGGCGGTCTTCGGGCCGCAGAAGGGGCTCGATGCTGCCGGAGTCGTTCGCGCCGATTCGGCCCTCGAACGTCTCGTCGGGCTGGTGCGCGGGTTCGATCCCGAGACGCCCGGCGCGGGCGCGGCGGGCGGAACGGGATGGGCACTGGGTGTCTGGGGAGCCGAGCTCGTGACCGGCGCGGCCGAGGTCGCCGATCTGACCGGACTACGCGGTGCCGCGGCATCCGCTCAGTTCGTCGTCACGGGTGAGGGTGCGTTCGACTCGCAGTCCGCGGCGGGCAAGGTCCCGGCCTACGTGGCCGGGCTAGCGCCGGGGCGTGCCGTTCTGGTCGCGGGGCGGATAGACCCCACCGCCAATACCTCGGTGTTCGAGGCATCCGTCTCTCTGACCGAACTGGCCGGATCGAGCGAGCGTGCCCTGGCGGAACCGACGGACTGGCTGCGAGCCGCCGGTGCTCACCTTGCACGCGAACTCGGGCCCCGGCTCGACCCGTGCGGTTAGGAGTCCCCGAGCGCGGCCGCGACGACCGCGCGGGCCTCTTCTTGCACCTCGGCGAGGTGTTCGGGGCCGCGGAGCGACTCGGCGTAGAGCTTGTAGACGTCCTCGGTGCCCGACGGGCGGGCGGCGAACCACGCGTGCTCGGTCTGCACCTTCAGCCCACCGATCGCCGCGCCGTTGCCGGGAGCGTGCGACAGCTTGGCCGTGATCGGCTCGCCCGCCAGTTCGGTCGCCGTAACGGCATCCGGTGACAGCTTCGACAGCGTCGCCTTCTGCGCGGGCGTCGCGGGTGCATCAACACGTTGGTAGGCGGATGCGCCGAACTCCGCCTCGAGCTCGGCGTAGCGCTGCGATGGGGTCTTGCCCGTGACGGCGAGGATCTCGGCGGCGAGCAGAGCGAGCAGGATGCCGTCCTTGTCGGTGGTCCAGACCGAGCCATCCGTCCGCAAGAACGAGGCGCCGGCCGACTCTTCGCCACCGAAGGCGACCGAGCCGTCCAGCAGCCCGGGCACGAACCACTTGAAACCGACGGGCACCTCGAGCAGGCGACGACCGAGCGATTCGGTGACCCGGTCGATGATCATCGACGACACCAGCGTCTTGCCCACAGCCGCGTCGGCCGACCAGCCCGGCCGGTGCGCGAACAGGTAGTCGATGGCGACGGCGAGATAGTGGTTGGGATTCATCAGCCCGGCGTCGGGCGTGACGATTCCGTGACGGTCGGCATCCGCGTCGTTGCCGGTCAGGATGTCATACTCGTGGCGCCGTGCGACGAGGGATGCCATCGCGTTGGGCGACGACGGATCCATGCGGATCTTCTCGTCCCAGTCGAGCGTCATGAATTTCCACGTCGGGTCGACATCGGGGTTCACGACGGTCAGGTCGATCCCGTACATCTCTGCGATCAGGGCCCAGTACTCCACCGAGGCGCCGCCCAGCGGGTCGGCTCCGATGCGGACGCCCGCCTTTTTGATCGCCTCGATGTCGATGATGTTGGCCAAGTCGCGCACGTAGGCGTCACGGAAGTCGTAGCGCCCGAGGCCGTCGATGTCGATGTCGGCGTGACGAACCCGCGCGACCCCCTCGAGACCGGCGGTGATCAGCGCGTTGGCGCGGTCCGCGATCCACGACGTCGCGTCGGTGTCGGCCGGGCCTCCGTGCGGCGGGTTGTATTTGAAGCCGCCGTCGCGCGGCGGGTTGTGGCTCGGCGTGACGACGATGCCGTCGGCCCGGCCCGCATCATCCGCGGGTCGTCCGTTGTTGTAGGCCAGGATCGCGTGGCTGAGCGCCGGCGTCGGCACCCACGCGTCACGCGCATCGACCCGTACATCCACGCCGTTCGCGACCAGCACCTCGATGGCCGTCCGCTCGGCCGGCAGCGACAGCCCGTGTGTGTCACGACCAAGGAAGAGCGGGCCGGAAATGCCCTGGGCGGTGCGATAGTCGACGATCGCCTGGGTCGTCGCCAGGATGTGGTCTTCGTTGAAGCTCGTCGACAGCGACGAACCGCGATGACCGCTCGTGCCGAACGCGACGCGTTGCTCGGGGATCGACACATCCGGCTTGCGGTCGTAGTAGGCGGCGATCAACTCGTCGACGTCGATCAGATCGGATGCTTCGGCTAACTGTCCTGCGCGGCTCATCGTCCTAGTCTGCCTCGCCGGGGCGGCTGGGTCACCTTCTCGGGCGTTACCGGTGCGCCGACGCATCTTCAATGTGTCGCGAGGCCCGCAAAAATAGGCTTCGCACGCGCGGGACTAGGCTGAGTGCTCGTGACAGCCGCCTCCGAACCCGCCCGCCGCACCTACAGCTTCCTCGGGCCCGCCGGCACGTTCACTGAGGCGGCGCTCGCGCAGGTACCCGAGGCCCGCGGTCACCAGTGGGTTCCGGTCCACAACGTCGGTGAGGCGCTCGCCGACGTCATCGAGGGTCGGTCGGACGCCGCGATGATCGCCATCGAGAATTCGGTCGACGGCGGTGTCTCGACGACGCAGGACGCCCTGGCGACCGTCCCCGGTCTGCGCATCATCGGCGAGTATCTCGTGCCGGTCAACTTCGTCCTCGTCGCTCGCTCCGGAACGACGCTCGCCGACGTGTCGCTCGTGGCGGGGCATCCGGTCGCCTACGCGCAGTGCCTGCAGTGGCTGACGCGCGAGCTGCCGGCCCACGCGCACATCCCCGCCGCGAGCAATGTGGCCAGTGCCATCGGCCTTCTCGATGGCACGAGCGATGCCGATGCCGCGATCGCGCCCCCGACCATCACCGAGCACCACGACCTCGAGGTGCTGGCCGAGAATATCGGCGACAATCCGAATGCCGTGACCCGCTTCGTCCTCGTCGGGCGGACGGTCGCGCCCACCCCACCGACCGGGGCCGACAAGACCTCGCTGATCGTCGAGCTTCCGAAGGACTACCCCGGTGCGCTGCTCGAGTTGCTGGAGCAGTTCGCGACCCGCGGCATCAACCTGAGCCTGCTCGCGTCGCGCCCGATCGGCGATGCCCTCGGTCGCTACCGCTTTGTCATCGACGCCGACGGACACATCCAGGATGAGCGGATGGCCGACGCACTACTGGGGCTTCGCCGCTTCAGCCCCAAGGTGATCTTCCTCGGCTCGTATCCGCGCGCCGACCGCGTCGTCGTGCGCTACCCCGACCGGTACTCCGACGACATCTTCGTCGAGGCCCGCGACTGGTTGCGCGGCCTGCTCAGCGGCGAACCCGGCGCCTGAGCCCCGGCATCCGGTTCACCCGTCGCATATGGCGGGTGTTGGGCGCTGAACCCGCCATTCGTGACGGGTGAATCAGGCTGGCGCGTCAGACGACCGGCGCCGACACCTGCTCTGCGATCAGCTCGAGGGTTTGGATGCGACCTTCGGATGTCTCAAGCGGCTCCGCGTCGTAGGCTCCGCCGACGGGTGACAGCATGACCTCGTCGACGTCGTGCTGCGCGGCAAACGCCGCGAGTCCGGATGCCACATCCTCGCCGGTACCGATGAGCCAGCGTGACCGGGCGGCTTCCATGAACGACACAGCCAAGCCGTCGGACAGGCCACCGGTGCCGTCGCGCTGCGCCGCCTCTGCCTGCTCAACGGTCTCGAGCGGCGTGAGGGGCTTGTTGGTGCGCAGTCGCGCCATCATCCGCAGTTGCGGGAGGGCTCGAGCATCCGCTTCTTCCGCCGTCGGAGCGGCGACCGCGTTGATCGTGAGCAGTGTCCGCGGCTCGGGGTGCGCTTCGTTCGGGACGTACTGGTCGCGGTACAGCGACAGAGCGCGCTCGAGGCCCTCACCCGAAAAGTGGTTGGCGAAGACGTACGGCAGGCCGAGCGAGGCTGCGAGCTGCGCCGAGTAGTCGCTCGAACCGAGCAGCCACACCTCGGGCGAGGCGGAAGCCGCGGGCGTCGCGTGCACCGTGTATTCGCCTCCGCTGGTGAAGCGGAGCGTCGCGCCGCCGGGCGAACTCATCGCCAGGATGTCGCGAATGTGGTCGGGGAACCGGTCGACGTCGCTCGTCGCGCCTGACTGGCGGAGCAGCTGCGTGATGACGGGGTCGCTGCCGGGCGCGCGACCGATGCCGAGATCGATGCGACCGGGCGCGATGGCCTCGAGCGCCGCGAACTGCTCCGCGACGATGAGTGGCGCGTGATTCGGCAGCATGACACCGCCCGAGCCGACCCGGATGCGTTCGGTGCGCGACGCGGCGGCCGCGATCAGCACGGGCGGGGTGGTCGACGCGACGGCGGGCATGTTGTGGTGCTCGGCGAACCAGTAGCGCCGATATCCCAACCGGTCGGCATGAACGGCGAGGTCGAGGGATGCCGCGACCGCTTGCGCGCTGTTCTGGCCCGCGCGAACGGGCACGAGGTCGAGAACCGACAGGGCGGGGGCTGCGTGAGAAGTCATCACGGTGTCTCAACCGCGAGGGGCGGGCTCCGCATTCCCGTGAGATCGGGCGGGTCGCTTCGACAGGCTCGGCGATCGAGATCGGGCGGGTCGCTTCGACAGGCTCAGTTGACCGGGAGGCGACGGCCCCTGAGCTTGTCGAAGGGTCCGCCGCACGACCTAGCTCCGCCGCATCCGTTCGTATGCGTCGAGCGCGGCCTTGCGGGTTTCGCCGAGGTCGACGATCGGTTCGGGCGCTCGCCCACGCCCGTACTCCGGCGCCCATCGCCCGATGTACTCGCCGTGGGGGTCGAACTTCTTCGCCTGCAGCTCGGGGTTGAAGACCCGGAAGTAGGGCGCTGCGTCCGCACCGGATCCGGCCACCCACTGCCAGTTGAATGGGTTGCTCGCGCCATCTGCGTCGACCAGGGTGTCCCAGAACCACTCTTCGCCGTGGCGCCAGTCGATCAGCAGGTTCTTGATCAAGAACGACGCGGTCACCATGCGCACCCGGTTGTGCATGATGCCGGTGTGCCAGAGCTCTTTCATGCCGGCGTCCACCAGAGCGATTCCGGTGCGCCCCTGCTGCCACGTCTTCAGCGCGGAAGGCTTCAGCCGCGGCCACGGGAAGTCGTCGAACTCCCGGCGCAGGTTCACGGTTGCCAGGTCGGGGTTGTGGAACAGCACGTGCGCGGCGAACTCGCGCCATCCGATCTCGGACAGGAATCGCTGAGCCGCGGCGGCCTGCGGCCCGCTCGCACCCTCTGTGCGGGTGACCGTCGCATGCCACACCTCGTAGGGGCTGATCTCGCCCCAGCGCAGACGCGGCGACAGTCCGGACGTCACGCCCGCGGCGGGTTCGTCCCGCGCCCGGTCGTAGTCGTCGAGGTCATCGCGCAAGAACTCGGTCAGCCGAGCGCGCGCGGCAGGCTCGCCCGGTTCCCACGTATCGCGCAGGCCCCCGGCCCAGTCGGGATCGGTCGGAAGCAGGGCCCAATCGTCCAGCGCATCGCTGTCGATATCGGCGGTCCCGGTGAGCTCGCGCGGAGCGGGCAACGATGCGCGCGGTGCCGGAAGGTTACGGCATGCCCGCCAGAACGGTGTGAAGACGGAGTACGGCTGACCGGCGCCGGTGCGGACGGTCCATGGTTCGAACAGCAGCGAGGCCCCGAACGACTCCACGGTCACGTCGTCGTCGCGCAGACTCGACTTGAGCGAGGCGTCGATCTCGCGCTCGGCGCCCCCGTAGCGGCGGTTCCAGAAGACGGCGCCTGCCGAGGCATCCGTCACCGCGTGACGCACCTCGCGCCCCGCCGGTCCGCGCCGCAGAACCAGCTGAACGCCGAGCTCGCGCAGACTCTCGCCGAGTGACGTGAGGCTGCCGTGCAACCACCAGCGCGCGGCGCCACCGAGGGGACGGATGCCGTCCGAGACCTCATCGAGCACGTAGAGAGCGATAATCGGCCCGCCCCGATCCATCGCCGCGCGCAGGGCGGGGTTATCGGCGATGCGGAGGTCGTCGCGGAACCAGACGAGCGATGCGGATGTCATCGTCAGAAGTCGGACGTGTCGTGGCCCTGGGGCACGACGATGCTCAGGCCGCCCTGTTCGATGGTGCAGCGGATGCGTACGGCTTCGCCGAGTTCGTCTCCATCGAGCTCGATCGGCTGGGCGGGCGATGTCGCCAGCTCGATGCCCTCGCCCTGCAGGAAGCGCACCGAGCTGTTGCGACCTCGGCGCTCGAGCACGCGACGACCGGCGCGGAATCGGCGGAGCACGCTGTTGTCCCACCAGACCTTGCGCCAGACGCCCAGCCATCCGAACCATCCGGAAGGCTGGATGACAGCGACGTCCAGCAATCCGTCGACGATGGACGCCTCCGGAATCAGCGCGATGCCAGCGGGAAGGGCGCCGCAATTCGCGAACAGTACGCTCTGCACCTTGGCGGCGTGCAGGCGGCCGCTCTCCATCTGGTACATCACGCGGAAGGGCTTGGCGGTGGCGAGCGAGCGCGCCGCACCGTCGACATACGCGACCCAGCCGACGGTCTTCTTCAGCTGCGAGTTGGTGTTGGCGATCATCGCGGCATCCAGCCCGATCCCAGCCATCACGACGAACGCATGGCGTTCGCGGCTGCCGTCGACCCGGCGGATGTCGGCGAATCCGATGTCGACCGGATGCGTCGTGCCGGTGAAGGTCGCCGCCACCATGGGCTCGGAGTCCCCGAGGGGCAGGCCGAGGTTGCGCGCAAGAAGGTTGCCCGTGCCGCTCGGCACGATGGTGAGGGCGACTCCGGTACCCGACATGGCCTCGGACACTGCACGCACCGTGCCGTCGCCGCCCGCGACCATCACGGCGTCGACGCCCTCGGCGAGGGCCTGCCGGGTGACGTCATCGCCGAGGTCGTCGACGGTCGTCTCGAAGAACAGGGGCTCGGCCCAATCGGCTTCCGCGGAAAGCCGCGTCACCTGGTCACGGAGCCGGTCCTTGTCGACCTTGATGGGGTTGTAGACGAGCGCGGCGCGCTTCTTCGGACGCGGGTCCTCGGCATCCATCGTGGTCGTCTCACCCTCGGGCGTGACCTGGCGAGCTTCTCCGGTCTCGCCGTCCGTCGTGTCGGGCTCGACGTCCTCGGGTTCGCGGATGACGCCGTCGGGTTTTGCCGCTTCTTCGGGGTCGGGCTCGTTCTCCGGGCCGTCCACCGGCTCCGAGTCGTCGTCGAAGCCCTCCGGCAGTCCATCGACGTCATCGAGGCTCTTCGCGTCGTCCGGCACCTCGGTATTCACGGGCGCGTCGTCCGGCGTCTCCGCGGCGTCGTCGGGGGGAGGGGATGAGGCCGCAGTCATGTTCCCCACCCTAGGCTCCGCGGGCGCCACGCCGGGGATCGCGTGGTATTCGCGCAACTAGACTTGACGGATGATCGACCCCGTGCTTCTTCGCGACGCCCCCGACCTCGTCACTCGCTCCCAGGTCGCCCGCGGGCACTCGCCCGAAACCGTGGACGTCGCGCTCGTCGCGGATCGCGAGCGTCGCGCCGCGATCACCGCGTTCGAAGAGCTGCGTGCCGCACAGAACGCGTTCGGCAAGGACGTCGCCAAGGCGCCGAAGGACGAGAAGGCTGCGCTCGTCGCGGAGGCCAAAGGCCTGGCCGACCGTGTCAAGCAGGCGCAGGCCGCCGTCGCCGTTGCGGAAGAGGCCGCGGATGCCGCCTTCGCCAAGATCGAGAACATCATCATCGACGGGGTGCCCGCGGGTGGCGAGGCCGACTTCGTCGAGATTCGCCGTGTCGGCGAGATCCCGACCTTCGACTTCACGCCTCGCGATCACCTCGAGCTCGGCGAGATGCTCGGTGCCATCGACATGGAGCGCGGGGCCAAGGTCTCGGGTGCACGCTTCTACTTTTTGACGGGCATCGGCGCGCGCCTCGAGATCGCGCTCATGAATCTGGCCCTGAACTCGGCCCTCGAGGCCGGGTTCGTGCCACTCATCACCCCGACGCTCGTCCGCCCCGAGATCATGCGCGGCACGGGGTTCCTCGGCGAACACTCGGACGAGGTCTACCACCTGCCCGACGACGACCTGTATCTGACGGGCACGAGCGAGGTCGCGCTCGCCGGGTACCACAAGGACGAGATCCTCGACCTGACGGATGGTCCTCTGCGGTACGCCGGATGGTCGACCTGCTATCGGCGCGAGGCCGGGTCACACGGCAAGGACACCCGCGGCATCATCCGTGTGCACCAGTTCAACAAGCTGGAGATGTTCGTCTACACGACGCCCGAAGAGGCCGAGGCCGAACACGAGCGTCTGCTGGGCTGGCAGGAAGAGATGCTCGGCAAGCTCGGGCTGACGTACCGCGTCATCGATGTAGCGGCCGGCGACCTCGGCTCTTCCGCGGCGCGCAAGTTCGACATCGAGGCGTGGATTCCGACGCAGGATGCCTATCGCGAACTGACCTCGACGAGTAACTGCACGACGTACCAGTCACGTCGCCTCGACATCCGTCACCGCCCCGACGGCGGACGCACGCAGCCGGTTGCGACGCTGAACGGGACGCTCGCGACCACCCGCTGGATCGTGGCGTTACTCGAGACGCACCAGCGTGCCGACGGTGCGGTATGGGTGCCCGAGCCGCTCCGCCCGTACCTGGGTGGGCTCGAGGTCCTGGAGCCGATCGCGTGATCGAAGCTCACGACGCGAGCAGCGACGACGTGGACGCCCGCATCCCCGACACCGGGCAGGTCGAGGTCGTCGAGCGCGACGAAGCCGCCGAGATCATCGAGCACGTCGCCCACGACTCCGCCGACCCCGAGGTCACGACCCTTCCGTTGCTGATCGTGCTCGATATCGACGGCACGATCCTGCTCGAAGACGAAACCCTCAGCCCCGGGATCGTCGAGGCCGTCGCCGACGCCCGTGCGGCGGGCAACGAGGTCATGCTCGCGACGGGGCGCAGCTGGGAAGGCACCCGAGGCATCCTGCGCGTGCTCGAACTCGATCCCGAGTACGTCGTGTGCTCGAACGGCGCCGTTGTGCTGCAGCGCCGTGACACCGGACAGGTGCACTACGAGCGCGTTCACACCGAGACGTTCGATGCGACCGAGGTGCTGACGCTGCTGCGGCAACACCTGCCCGATGCGAAGTACCTGGTGGAGCTTCCCGGTGGTGAGCGGTACTACACCGACTATCTCGAGGACTGGAACCTGCTCGCGGCGCATCGCGTGCCGTTCGAGGAGCTCGGCAAGCACCCCGTTTCGCGTGTCGTCGTCGTGTCGCCCGAGCACGCCGAGGGTGACTTCCTGCGCCTCGTCGACGAGATCGGTCTCACCCAGGTGTCGTACGCGATCGGCTGGACCGCCTGGCTCGACATCGCACCGCAGGGAGTCGATAAGGGCACCGCGCTCGAGCTCGTGCGCCGGTGGCTCGACATTCCCCCCGACCGGGTGCTTGTGATGGGCGACGGTCGCAACGACGTCGGCATGTTCCGCTGGGCGCTCGAAAAGGGCGGTCGTGCGATCGCGATGGCTCAGGGCCCCCAAGAGGTTCTGGATGCCGCGGGCGAGATCACGCTCTCGGTGCAAGAAGGCGGCGTCTCGGACATCCTCCGCCGCCTGTAGCCCCGGTGATGGTGCCGCGGACCCGGGTCAATCCCGTTCCGCCGCGCCGAGGCATCCGCTTTCAGGGCCTTGCCAGCACTTCCTGCGAAAATAAGCCGCAACTGTCTGTCGAGTACACTCGGTGCCTGTCGACGAAGTGCTGAGGCTCTTCGCCGGGAGGGTTGTCCGAGCGGCCGATGGACCTGGTCTTGAAAACCAGTGGGCAGCAATGTCCCGTGGGTTCGAATCCCACACCCTCCGCATAATTACCCGGCGGACCCGACCGCCGAAAGGACGCGAGTGAGCGAGACGACCAAAGACGCGAAGCGACGCAAGACCGTCGCGCGTCACGGCAACCTCTCGTCCCCGAGCGTCGGTGGGCAGATCGCGCGATTTGTCGCGGTCGCGCTCGCGGTCGTCCTCGTAAGCGGGGTCGGGGTCGTCGGTTACACGACCTACACGGCTGTCGCGGACTTCTCGGCGAGCGCCGTCGAACTCGAAGGGCAGGAGTCCGTTCCGCCCGACATCGGCGAGATCGAAGGTGGCGTCAATCTGTTTGTCGCGGGCACGGATGCGTGTGAGCCCGACTACGCCGCGTACTTCGGCGACCGTTGCACGGGGGCGGATGCCGGCGGCGAACTCAACGATGTGAACATGCTCATACACATTTCCGACGAGCCCCGTCGCGTCACGGTGATCAGCTTTCCGCGCGACCTGATGATCCCGATCCCGGAGTGCACGGACCCCGATACAGGTCGCACGACTTCCGCGATGACGAAGCAGCCGCTGAACTCGACGTTCTCCTATGGCGGCTTGTCCTGTGCCGTCAAGACGATCTCGGAGCTGACCGGTCAGAACATCCCTTTTGCGGCCGCTGTCACGTGGGGCGGTGTGATCGAGATCACCAACGCTGTCGGCGGCGTCGAGGTGTGTATCGCCAACGGCATCAAGGACCCCTACACCGGCATCGACTGGCCCGAGGGCAACAAGTCCCTCGTCGGACTTGAGGCGCTGCAGTTCCTGCGCACCCGGCACGGCGTCGGCAACGGCGGAGATCTCGGGCGCATCTCGAACCAACAGCAGTACATGTCGCGGCTGGCCCGCAAGCTCGTCAGTGAAGAAGTGCTGTCGAACCCGACGACGCTGTTCGGGCTCGCGACGACAGCCCTCTCCAACGTCACCCCGAGTCAGACGCTCCGCAACCCGTTGACCCTCACGCAGATCGCGCTCGCGGTCAAGAATGTTCCGTTCGACGAGATTGTCTTCATCTCTTATCCGGTGAACGGCGACGCCGCCGATCCCGACAAGGTCGTCCCGAACTACACTGCCGCGGACTCCCTGTGGGCGGCGCTCGAAACCAACCGACCTCTGCAGCTCACGGGCAAATCGGGTCAGGGCGACGGCGTGATCGTCGAGACGCCCGCGCCCACCGACCCGGCCGAGCCAACGGAAGCCGCGACTCCGGGCACGCCGGTTGATCCTTCCGAGGAAGCGATCGCTCTGCCGCCCGCAGTCACTGGCCAGACGGCGGCGCAGGAGACCTGCTCGAACGGCAACGTCCGCTGACCGAGGTGCGCCTCGCTTCGTGATGAGGCGCACGTTCGGGTTAGTATTGCCGAGTGCATTCGCGGACGTCCGCGTCGGAATGCCTGGGAGACGTCGCATAGTCCGGCCTAGTGCACCACCCTGCTAAGGTGGAGACCCCTCACGGGGTCCGAGGGTTCAAATCCCTCCGTCTCCGCTCAGGTGGGCTCGTTTCGATCAGGTGAGCCCGTTTCGGCCCGGTTCGCTTCATGGCAAATCGTGGCAGAAATGAATCCCTGATCAGCCTAAGTTCTCACGCGCACCCTCATGTCGTACACATTGTGGGGGCTGTCAGCCTGGTGGCGAGCAGATCGCTCAGTCGTGTGCGTTGTGCCACGAATCTGCCACGAAGGAGACGGAGGGTACGCGCGCCTCGGTCTCGAGACCGGTAGGCGGAATCCCTCCGTCTCCGGGTGCGGCGCAACGCCGCGAGCGACGAGACGCGGAAGAGCCGCTGCCGCTGATTGCGTGCCGTGTCATGCTCGATTCATGGCGCGTACGTGGCTGTCGGTGACGGTGGAGCTTCTGGGTGGGCGGGGTGAGGAGTTGTGGCCGTGGCCGGGTCGGGTGTTCGCAGTGGCACCCTCGCACACGTTCGGCGATCTGGCGGATGCGATCGATGACGCGTTCGCGCGGTGGGATCGCGCGCACCTCCAGGTGTTCACGCTTGCCGATGGTCGCGTGCTCACCGATGGCGAGACCGGGCAGGAGATGGCATCCAGTTCCTTCGGGCCAGTCGTGGCCGCGCTGGATATCGCGTCGGTGAAGGTGGGACGGTTCCTGTCACTCGGTGCCGAGTTCCAGTACACGTTCGATCTCGGCGACAACTGGGTGCACCGATGCGTGGTCGGTGAGCGCAAAATCGACCCGCTCGACGAGCTCGGGATCGTGCCGGACAAGCCGTTGCCCTACTGGGGATGGGGGAGTATCCCTGACCAGTACGGCAGAAACTGGGCAAGTGACGACGGCGAAACGCCTACGCCAGAGCAGCCAAGCGTTCTCCATCCCATGGGGACGAATCAGTGGCCCGCTGGGGGCGCTGTCCCGGAACTCGATGTGCGGGCCGTGCGTGCGGCCGTCGCTGCAGGTGATTCAGCCGGTTTCCTCGACGCGCTCACCGGGAGGGAGATCGATGACGCGCTCCAGCAACTCGGCTCCGGAATGGCGATGGCGCTACGCAGTCGACGACTGCAGGCGGAGGCGGTGGCGCTCTCGGTGATCAACCGGCTCACGTGGCGGAGCGGCCCTGGCGACGGGGTGTTGGCGGAAGACCTGTTGGCGCTGCTGCGGCGCGAGCCACCGACGGCCCGAACTGCCCCGGTCGATCTCGACGCGCTCAGCATGCTCCTGGAAGGGGATCTGGGTGAGTCGAGCACGGTCTACATCGACATCCTGACCGGTGAGGTCTACAGCGGTGACCTCACCGACCCGGCGCTGGTGGGGGAGGATGCCGCCATCGACGTCGACGCAGAACCCGACCAGTGGGTCTGGCTCGAGCGCACCGGATCGCCGGATGCGTGGGAGGACATGCAGGAGTTTGCGCTCCGTCAACGCGATCGTGCGCTCCGCGACCGACTCACCCACGCGATCGAGGGCAGCGGCGCGTTCCGGCGATTCCGTGACCTCGTCCACGAGGAGGGCCTCGTTGCCCCGTGGCAGCTCTTCTCGGATGACCGCCGCTGGGGCCGTGCCCGCGACGCGCTCGCGGATGCCGGCATCCGCGTCCCCTGACCTCGGACGAAGGTGTTTGTTCTCTCGATCCCGAGTGGGCTGTCGGATGCGCGTGCCAATGCAAGCTGTTGACGGCGTGTATTGGCCTCGTGATCGTCATGGCGGCCGCTGATGAACGCTGAACTCGACTCCGTTCTGGGGCACATCTTCGAACGCGATGACATCCACTCGCACACGGCCTCGGGCTGTTCGGCTGAATGCCACGATAACATGCGGCCATATGTCAGTTATCGATTCGGCTGAACGCCAGTCTCGGTGTACGCTTCGTGAGTGAGCAAGTTCATCGCGCGACGACTGAGTCCGGTCGTTCGGCAACGCGTCGACGAGACGCCGGTGCTCCTTCTGGAAGGTCCCCGCAGCGTCGGGAAGTCGACTCTGCTCGCTGAACTCGCGACCCAGACGGGCGCGCCGATCTTCGATCTCGACGAACGGGAGTACCTGCGTTTGGTGCAGGTCTCGCCGACTGCGGTGACGGGCGAGGCGTTGCCGGTGCTGATCGATGAGTACCAGAAGGCGCCCGAGCTCCTCGATGCCATCAAGGCTCGGCTGAACAGAGAGACGCACCCGGGCATGTTCGTGCTTGCCGGATCGGCGAGCTACGACTCCTTGCCGGCGGGTACCCAGGCACTCACTGGCCGGCTCCAGCGTCTCGCGGTGATGCCATTCACCCAGACTGAGATCGATGCCACGGATAACCATTTCGTCGAACGGGCTTTCGCGGGCGAGATTCGGCACAGCCCTCGGGCAGGCGCGGCGGGCCGGCTCGACTACGTCCGGCGGGTGATGCAGGGTGGAATGCCGCTGGCGCTTGCCGCTCCGTCGATCCCCGCGCGTGACAGATGGGTGCAAGGGCACATCCGACAATCTCTCGAGAAGGATGCCGGAGAGCTGCGCCGCATCTCCCGTAAGGCCGACTTGCCGCAGGTGCTTACGCGCGTTGCATCCCAGACCGCTGGTTTGCTCAACCTAAGCAAGATCGCTCAAGGGCTGGACGCGTCCCGGACCACCATCAGCTCCTACGTCGCGCTTCTCGAGTCCCTCTTCTTGATCAGCACACTTCCCGCGTGGGGGATGACTGTCTCTTCGCGCAGCGTCGCGGCGCCGAAGATTCACGTCGTCGATTCCGGGATTGGTGCCGTGCTGCTGCGCCTCAGTGAGAGCAAACTCGAACGCCGAGACCCGTCCGCGCTGACTGAGTTCGGGCACCTGCTGGAGTCGTTCGTTGTGCAGGAGGTGCTCCGCCAGGTGACATGGCTCGATGATGTGGTGACGGCGGGTCACTGGCGTACCCGCGACAACGACGAGGTCGACCTCGTGCTCGAACGCAGTGATGGCGCCGTTATCGCAATCGAGGTGAAGGCCGGTGACCACGTCGATGGCAAGCAGGTCGCTCCAATGCGCAAACTTAGGGAGCGACTCGGCTCTGCCTTCATTGCTGGGATCGCCTTCCACCTAGGAACCATCGGATACGAACTTGACGATCGCATCCACTCCGTGCCGGTCGAGCGACTATGGATCTGACCGGTTACTGGCAGCTTTGTGGCCGCCACGTTTCCGCCACGAATCGAACCCCATCGACCTGACCGAACCGGCAGAACTCGACATCAGCAGCCGCGGATTCATGCGGTTTCGATCAGCACGTTTGCCATCCGCGCGATTTCAAATCCCTCCGTCTCCGCCACAAAACCCTGATCGAGCGGTGTTTCCGGGCTCTTCTGCCACGGAACTGCCACTCTTGCCGAGATCGCGGTACTCGGTGGCTTGGGCAGATCGTCCGGCTGAGCTGGTCGGCGCTGCGCTGTCTGATCATGCTGGCCTTTGCAAGGACGCGCTTGCGGGGCGCCGGACGTGGGATCGAGAGCGCGAACCCCTCGGTCCCCTGACCTCCGAGCCGCTCCCTTGGGCGCGGACGGTCACGTACTGGGGTGACCTGGATTCGCCTGGCTTCGCCATCCTCAACCGACTTCGTGCCAGGGGAGTGGAGGCAAAGTCGGCGTTGATGGATGCCGTGACCCTGTTTGCGCACCGTGATCTCTGGGGGCTCGACCCGGACCCGAATGTCGGCGTATTCGAGCGACTCACGCCCGCCGAACGCGCAACGCTCCAGGCGCTGAGCGCCGAGGGCAACATTCGCCTCGAGCAGGAGCAGATTGCGTGGAGCTACGCGCTCACCAGACTTGGAGTCTTGTGAGCCGGCTCAGCCATGCGTCGTACCTGTCAGCGCTGCGTGATAACGTAATCGCAGAAAACGCAAACTCTTGCGTTCACGTGTATTGAGGTGATTCTGGTGTCTCGCGCTACAGCCGTTGAGGAGACGTATCTCCCGAGCGGGGCCAATGAACTGGCTCCCATCATGGACTTTCTCGCGGCTCATGAGGCTGCGGGTCGAGTCGCTCCAGAGCCGCGCTACTTCCTCGCGGGTACTCGGCCGGGGGATCAGGTGGAGCTTCCGGAAGAGGTCTACTTGGCGCTCCGGAAAGTGGTGGATGCGATGCGGAGCGGGCTCGCAGTCTCGGTGGTGCCGCACACGACCCGTCTGACGACGCAGCAGGCGGCCGACCTGCTCAACGTCAGTCGCCCGACTGTTGTGAAGCTCCTCGACGAGGATGAGATCCCGTTCGAGAGGGTCGGAACGCATCGTCGAGTGCTTCTCGCAGATTTGCTCGACTATCGCGAGCGCCGTCGGGAGCGTCAGTATGACGTCTTAGCGGCGACCCGCGACGGCGTTGATGAAGACAACGTCGAGCGGGCGCTGGAGGACCTGAGGGAGGCGAGGAAGGCGGTAGCAGTGACGCGAGCTGCCCGGAAGTGATCACACCCGGCTGACAAGATGGGGTTGTGTTCACGGCGACCCTCGACACCAGCGTGCTGTGGCCGAGTTTGCAACGCGACTTTCTGCTTTCCCTCGCAATCGAGGGCGCCTACCGTCCAACCTGGAGTTCCGTGATCCTCGAGGAGCTCGAGTTCCACGAGGAGGCCAAGCTCTTCAGGCGGGGAGCGTCGGCGGGAGAGGCGGCCCGGCGTGCGGTGACGCTCGTCGCCGCGATGCGTCGCGAGTTCGCCGATGCCGCGGTCGAAGGCTGGGAGCCACTGGAAGGGACGTACGGTCTTCCGGATCCAGACGACGAGCATGTCGTCGCCGCGGCCGTCATCGCGGGAGCCGGCGCGATCGTCACCGAGAACACGAAGCACTTTCCGCAGGACAAGCTTCCGATGGGCATCCAAGTGCTGACCGCGCGGGAGTTCGCGAAGAACACCGTTGCGCTCAACCCGACCAACGCCCTGGGCGCCATCCAAGAGATTGCGCGACGTTCCGGGCGCCACGGTCCTGCGATGACCGCAGAGGACATCCTCGACATCCTGCGCGATCGGTACCGCATGATCGAAGCCGTCGACATGATGATCGAGGCGACTGAGGATTAGTGGGATCGGCCCTTTGGGCGCGATCGAGCCCGCAACCGTGTCGTCGAACGTGCCACGTTTCTGCCACGAATCGAATCCGACTCAACTGATCCGAACGGCCCACGGGTAGGTCAGGGTCTCCGCCAGTTTCAAGTACTTTTTCGGCCCGGTTCGGCTCGTTTCAACCGTGTTGACGCCGGTCCGGACGTGCCGAGTTGTTCTCATGTCTGACTTGGGTTTGTGCTCTGCATCGGCGTCCTCGAATCGACCGTGCCGCAACACCGCCCTAATCTGCGTGATCTAGGCCCTGAACGCGGCAGAAGTCTGACGTGAGAACACTCTGAGAACCGGTGAGACCGAGGGGCATCACCCCTGCATCTGCATGAGACCGTGGATCTCGGTCTCGATACGGCGCCGTCGATCGAATCCGCCCCGGCGAGCATCCCAGCGACCAGCGCCATCGCCTTCGAGCCCGCGTTCGCGCCCTTTGCCCGTCGGTACGCACAGCCGGCCGTGCGCGAGCTCGTCGAGCCCCGCCGACCTGGCCAGCCGAAGCATCGGGACCAGCCCCGCAGAAGACACGAGATTCGGATCATCGAAGACCGCGGACACCGCGGCAGGAGCATGCTTGAATTGCATCTACGAGATGCCTCTCGGATCGTTTGAACAGTGGCCTAGATAATCACTATTCTCCCTGATCTGAGGGGCATTTCTACGTCACGACGCTCGCCCAGAACCCAGCCGCATGGGTGGATCGAGGCTTAGGGGGGATCGAAATAAGAAGGAGGAGGCCCACACCGAAGAGTGCGAAGAATCCGATGGCACCCAGAGTCAAGGAGGGGCCCGGAGGAACAGCAATAGTTCCGCCGGTCGCTGCCGGGAACGTGCACTCCAGTCCTAGCGGAATCCAGCTGAGTCGACCGGATGGTTGTGCCGCCTCGGAGACGAGAGCGCCTTCCGGCGCCTGCGCGTAGAGGCAATTATCCGCGGGGTTGCGGTAGATGAGCGACACCACCGTGAGCAATACCAATAGAGCGGCCGCCCCGCTGACACTCAGCGTCCAACCCAATGCCCGTCTCAGTTTCAACTGAGCCTCCTGCTCCATCGACAATCAAGTGTCCCGAAAGCCACCTAAGAAATCTGTCGGCTATCTGGGGGACACGAAAAAGAGGCACGAGTCAGGTCCGCCAACCGCCGGTTCTCCGCCTCCAGCAACACGATCCGCGCCGCTTCCACCGGCGCCGGCGCGGACGCCGGGTCAGGGTGCTGCTCGCGGTACGTCTTGACCCAGTACCCAGCGAGCTCTCGTTGATCTCGAGCTCGCGAGCGACCTGCGCGATCGGCCGATTCCCGACCACTACGAGCTGGACCGCGTCAGCCTTGAAGTCCGCGGTGAACTTCCTTCGATTCGTAGACATCTCGTCCTGTCGTTCCTTCCTCATAACGACTGTCTACGAAAAGTGTCACACCCCATTCTCCGCCACGAAAGCTCAATGCTCGTTGGACGCGGGCGTCAGCCTTTTACTTTCGCGCTTGCCCGCGTGGGGAGTTCGATGCGGAGAGCCGTTCCCTCGCCGAGAGCCGACGACAGGGAGATGTCGCCTCCATGTGCGCGGACGATCTCGCGGACGATGGCGAGTCCCAGGCCCGTTCCCTGCACCGCTTCGTTCTGAGCATTCGTCGCTCGGAAGAAGCGGTCGAAAACGAGCGGGATCTCGTCCGCCGGGATGCCCATCCCCGTGTCGGTGACGTCGATCGTGACGCTCCGAGTGCCGTTCGGCGCTCTGGCCGGCATCACCTCGACGTCGACGCGCCCCGATGTCGGCGTGAACTTCACCGCATTTTCGATCACGTTCGTGAACGCCTGTTCGAGCTGGTCCTCATCACCCTCGACGAATGTCGTGACAGCGCCGCCTATCCGCAGGCTCACGTTTCGAGAGTCGGAGAGGGGTCGCAGCGATTCCTCGACTCGGTGCAGCATCGGCCCGATCTCGAAGCACAAGATATTCGGGGCAACACCGACGGAATCGAACCGTTCGAGAACCAGCATGTCGCCCGCGAGGTCCTGAAGACGGCGTGCGCTGCGCTCGATCACCGACAGCCTGTTCTTCGTGACCGGGGGCAGCTGCGCTTCGTCGTCATCGAGCACCAGGTCGAGATAGCCCAGTATCGAGGTCAATGGCGTCCGCATCTCATGGCTGACGGTATGGATCACGTCGTTCTTCGACTTGTCCAGCTTCTTCAGCTGGCGTACCAGGTGCTCTTGGCTCTCCAACAGGCGGGCGAGTGTCGCGTGGCGCGACATCACCGTGAATGCGGCCAGAGCGACCGTGGCAGCGGCCAGCACCAACGCGATCGCGGGCGCACGGTTCTGGGTGGCGAAGAGCAGCACGCCCAGGCCGGCCAGGACGGCCAGGGCCGGGACGGGAAGAATTCGCACGCGCGAGGTGGTGGGGCGGGGGTCGGGTGCGAGCCGAGTAACCCCGTCCACCCAGATCGCCGCACAGGCGATCGCGGCGGTCCACGCGGCGTCGAGCGGGGTGCCGGTGGTGTATCCGCCCGTGTGTGTCAGGAGGGCATAGGCGATGTCCGCTCCCGCGAACAGAAGGAACCCGAGGACGAGGAACTGCCATCGAGGTCCGATTCTTAGGGCCGGTGACGCGGAGATGGCCACGACAACGGTGATCAGGAGGAGGTCGAAGAGGGGGTACAGGGCGGCGATGGCGCCGTTGAGCGGGGCAGCGACCGTCGTTGCGTCTGTGAAGACCGGGCCGAGGACGACGGCGAGCACGGCGGCCGCACCCAGCGACGCTACCGCTCCGTCGAAGAGCGCGGATTTCATCGAGCCGTGCGACTGGCGCACGACCAACACCAGCAGGGCAGCCATCGTCAGGGGGTAGTAGAGGAGGTAGCCGAGGTCGGCAAGCGATGGCGAGGCGAGTTCACCGGAGGAGTCCATCGCGAGGGCGTAAAACGTGTCACCGGCGGCGTTGAACGTCACTCCGGCCGCGGCGAGGATCACCTCCGGTCGCGAGAAATCCGTTCGCACCGCAACGAGCCAGAAAACACTGACCGGGACCCATTGGGCAGTAATCGACAGCCCTATATTGACCAGCGCGGAGGCAGGGTCGCCAGGACGCAGGAGCGCGCCGAAGTAGACCAGGTTGACGAGCACAGTGAGAGTGAGAAGCGCGCGGATGGTGCCGTTCAGACGTCCCCCGCCGACGCGTGACTGGTAGGTGAGGGTGGACTCGCTTGCAAACGACAAGGTCGCACCTCCAATCGCCTCACCAGCATCGCGGACCGGCTTATGTGCCGTGCCGGCTCTGTTCGCGCCTCTGCGAATGTCATCGGCTGGTGAGTGGGTGTTTCGACTTCAGCGTAGTACGTGATCTCGTTCTCGCTGGGGGATGGGTGAAGTAATGACGTCGCTCCACGACCTCGAGGCCCTCAACCACGCGATCGCCGCGCCGGCTCAACACGATCGCCGGATCTGTCAACGCCCCACCCGCGGCGTGGTGAGTGCGTTTGACTGTGCCGAACAAACCCCAGACGTGGGATCCTCGCGCAGGAAAACGCCACCATGACCGCTTCATCCTCTGGTTCATCATCGGCAAGGACGCATCGGCGGTCGAGGACATCGCGCGCAACCCGAACGTAGCGCTGCTCAAGATCGATGCGCTGAGCGGCGAGTACTGGGACAGCCCGGGCGGCAAGGTCGCGACCCTCGTCTCGCTCGTGAAGAGCAAGCTCACCGGCGAGGAGTTCGAGGCAGAGAACGAGAAGTTCGAGCTCTGAGGCAAGCGCCGGGTCTTCGGCGGCGTCCAGAACGTAACAAGGTCCGCACGATCGCGTCACCTGGCCGAAACAGGACGTTCCTACGGTTGAACTAACCAATTCACTCGGGCGGAGCAGCAAGCGTACGAGTGGCTCGATCTGGAAGTTCCTGACCGGACGGATCCCTCCATGGCCTCTGCTGCACTCGTCACCGCACCCACCGCGACCGCCACTCGGGCGCCGTCAACGACGACGGGGGTCGGAGTTGCGCCGGGGCCGAAGACGGCGGTCTCAATCCGTGCGGCAGACAAGATCTTCTCGCTCGGCCGGGGCAAGCAGTTGCAGGCCCTCTCGCAGGTGGACATCGAGATCGAGGAGGGCGAGTTCGTCGCCATCATCGGTCCGTCCGGGTGCGGTAAGTCGACGGTCCTGCGCCTCGCCGCGGGGCTCGATGAGCCGACGAACGGAACCGTTGAGATCTTCGGTGCCGAGCCGCGTCAGCTGGCGAAGCAGCACCGGCTCGGCGTCGCCTTTCAGGAGCACGCCCTGCTGCCGTGGGCCTCGGTGCGTTCGAACATCACGCTCCCCTACAAGGTCGCCGGTCGGAAGGTCGACGATGCCCGGGTCGACGGACTCATCGAGCTCGTCGGGCTCAGCGGTTTCGAAAAGGCGCGGCCCAAGCAGCTCTCGGGCGGCATGCGTCAGCGTGTGTCCATCGCACGCGCCCTCGTCCTGAGCCCGGATCTGCTCCTCCTCGACGAACCATTCGGCGCACTCGATGCCGTTACCCGACGCCGGATGAACGCCGAGCTCGCGCGGATCTGGGGCGAAGAGAAGATCACCTCGATCCTCGTCACCCACGATGTCGACGAGGCGCTCATCCTCGCCGATCGGATCATCGTGATGACCGGTCGCCCCGGGCAGGTCCGCGAGGTGAAGAAGGTCGACTTCCCTCGTCCCCGGGATGCCGAGACCACCCGCTCTCCCGAGTTCCATGCTCTCGTCGACGAGCTCACCTCGCTCCTCGATGCCAGCGAGAGTGCTGCGGCGTGAAGCCCACCCGCAGATCCACGAAGGTCATCTACGGGGTCGTCGGCAGTATGCTGCTGATCCTGGGCGCCGAACTCATCGGACAGTTCCAGCTCGCCGGCCGGGCGTGGCCCCCATTGACGGATGTCGTGGCCTACGTCTCGACGCCGGCCGGCGCGAGCCTCGTCTGGCGGAACGCACTCGTCACGCTCTCGGCCGCCGCCCAAGGCTTCGTCCTCGGTGTCGCCGTTGCCGTGATCGGGGCAGCGCTCGCGCTCGTGGTACCGCTGCTGCGTCCGGGATTCGATCGTTTCGCGGCCATCCTGCACGCGGTACCGACCATCGCCTTGGCGCCGCTGCTGATCACGACCGTCGGGCGTGAGGATACGCCGATGGTGATCGCGGCACTCAGTGTCGGCTTCGTCATGTTCGTCACGATGACCTCGGGCTTCGCTCACACGAGTGCCGCGCACGAAGACGTGTTCACCGTGCTCGGCTCGCAGCGCATCCAGCGCCTCGCCCGGCTCGAAGTGCCACAGGCGATTCCCGCATTCTTCGACGGCCTGACGCTCGCAGCTCCCGCCGCGGTGCTCGGCGCGACGATCGGCGAATGGTTCGGTGCCCCGATGGGCTTGGGACTCGTTCTCGTCAGCGCCATGCAGAACTACCAGATGGCCCTGCTCTGGTCGGCGGCGCTGGCGGCGACCATCATGTCGCTCGCGGCATACCTGCTCTTCGTTCAGCTGCAGCGTGTCGCCGTGCGGAGATTCGCATGAGCCGCCTGCGTGCGTTCGGGGTGGGACTGCTGCACCTCTGGCCGATCGCCATGATCCTGATCGCCTGGGACCTCTGGATCGTCTTGAACGACTACACGTCGACCGTCGCCCCGCGCCCGTGGAACGTCATCGCCGACCTCACGGCGGGATTCGGCGACTACCTGCCCTCCGTGCTCTACACCCTCGGTGTTTCGCTGGGCGGGTTGATCGGCGGCACCCTCATCGGTTTCGTCGCCGGTATCGCGGTGTGGTGGTCGGCCGCGCTGTCAGGCGTCGTGACACCGACCGCCCTCGTCATCCGCTCGGTTCCGATCACCGCGATGATCCCGATCATCGCCCGGATCGTCGGCTACGGCGACGCGGCCGTGATCACCTCGACCGCGCTGATCTGCTTCTTCCCGGCCTTCGTCTTCACTCTGTCGGGACTGGCTTCGATTCCCGAAGCCGGTGCGGATCTGTTCCGAGTCATGGGCGCAAACAAGCTGCAGGTCCTCGGACGCCTCGGCATCCTGCATGCACTGCCGAACCTCATGATCTCGGTGCGCATCACCGCCCCGACCGCCGTGCTGGCAGCCATGCTCGCAGAGTTCCTCATGGGCACCAACGGGCTCGGCGCCCTGTTCTCCGAGTCGCGCAGCTACATGAACATGGAGCGGGCCTGGGGGACGGCCCTCATCGCGACCATCGCGTCCGTGCTGGTGTTCCTGGGTGCGCGCGTGCTCGAGCGTCGCGTGGACGCGCGCGTCACCTGATCCATTTCGATCCCTGATCCGTCCCGATCCAGGTAGCGCAGGGGCGCGACCGTAGCGGGAGCCTTGCCGAAAACAGCCCACTCGACCCGAAATCGCCCGACCAGATGCCCCAACCCACACAAGGAGCCACATGTCGCACCGTCTGTCAGCCGCCGCACCACAGCGCCGCAAGCGCATCTTGACCGCATCCTCGTTCGCGCTCGTCGCCTCGCTGGCACTCGCCGGCTGCGCGGGGGCGGCGGGTGACGCCGAAAGTGCGGAGGTCGGGGAGGAACTCACCACCATCCGGGTCTCGCTCGGCTGGATCAAGAACGTCGAGTGGGGCGGATTCTGGATCGCCGATGCCGAGGGCTACTACGCCGAAGAAGGTATCGAGGTCGAGTGGATCGGCGGTGGGCCGAACGCTCCCACCACCATGGCGACCGTCGCCGCGGGAGATGCCGACCTCGGCATCGTGCCCGGAACGCAATCCTGGCTGCAGACCTTCGCCGACGGAAACGATTGGACAGCGATCGGCGCACTCTTCCAGGAGAGTCCTGGCGCGCTTGTATCGCTCGCGGACGATCCCGTCACCTCCGCCGAGGACATGGTCGGAAAGACGGTGCTCGGCCAGGAGGGCACCCAGATCAACTACGACGCCGTCTTCGCGCTCGCGGGTCTCGAGCCCGATTACGAATTCATCCCGGTCGGCTACGACATCGCCCCGCTCGTGGATGGCCAGGGCGTGGCATACACGGCCTACGCGACCAACCAGCCGATCATGCTCGAGGAGCAGTACGGGCTCTCTCCCGACGACTACGTCGTGACCCTCTATGCCGAACTCGGCATGCCCCTCTACGGCAACGTCGTCTACGGCGACTCTGCGTACATCGAAGAGAACGGCGATCTGATGGAGGGCTTCTTGCGGGCATCCATCCGGGGCTGGGAAGAGAACGGTGAGGACTTCGCCGTCGGAGCCCAGCTGTCGGTCGACGAGTACGGCGCCGATCTCGGCCTCGACATCGTCCAGCAGACCCGTGAGAACGAACTGCAGCAGCCGTTGGTCGTGGGGGAGTACGGCGACCCGCTGTTCTGGATGGACCCCGAGCTGATGCTCGACCTCATGT
Organism: uncultured Actinomycetota bacterium; assembly: GCA_963740165.1. Lineage (GTDB taxonomy): Bacteria > Actinomycetota > Actinomycetes > Actinomycetales > Microbacteriaceae > Microbacterium. The sequence goes on from CAVUDC010000007.1 coordinate 53,189, forward strand.
ATCCGGGCCTCGAAGCGGCGGGCTACACCGACCTTCCAGACCCGAACGACTACATCGACATGAGCTACCTCGAGGCGGCCCACGCGAGCCTCGAATAAACCCGTGAGGTGGGGCTCGGGTGTTCATCCCGGGCCCCACCGCCCACCCCGATCACTTCGATAGCGAGAGAGAAACGCATGACCCTCACCGAGTCCCTCACCTCCGATGCCGCCACCGTCAGAGACCTACAGGCCCTACCCAAAGGGCACCTGCATCTCCACATGGAGGCGGCCATGCGGCCGGGCACACTCGTCGACCTGTCGGGCGCTCTGGGGATCGAACCCGTCGCGACAAGCGGATTTTCGGGGTTCACCGCGTTCAGCGAGACCTACCGCGGTCTGCTGGCGGCCATGGATCATCCGGACCACCTCGGCATCCTGATAGACCAGATCTTCGAGGATCAGGCGGCCGAGGGCGTTGCCTATCTCGAGCTCGGAGTGAGCCCTCGGTTCTATGCCCAACGGTACGGATCGCTCGAGGCTTCGCTCGCCGAGATGCTCGATCTTGCGCGCTCCGCTTCCGCTACCCATGGCGTGGCGTTCGGTTTCATGCCGACGATCGATCGCACCGCCGGGCTCGAGAACGCGATCGATGTCGCGCGTGCCGCGGCGCGTTTCGCCGGCGACGGCGTCGTTTCGCTCGGTCTCGCCGCGGACGAACGTGGCTTCCCCTGCGCCGACTTCGCGGAGGCCTTCGCGATCGGCCGCGCCGCGGGACTGCAGTCGACGCCGCATGCGGGCGAGCTGGTGGGGCCCGAGTCCGTCTGGGAAGCGATCGAGATCCTCGGAGCGGATCGGATCCTGCACGGCGTGCGCGCGATCGAGGACCCGGAGCTTGTCGCGCTGTTGGCCGAACGTGGCATCCCGCTCGATGTGTGCCCGACGTCGAACGTGCTGCTCGACGTGGTGGCCGAGATCGGTGACCACCCCCTGACGGTCCTGCTGGATGCGGGCGTGCGCTGCTCGATCAACGCCGACGACCCCATCTTGTTCGGCCCCGACATCCTGGCCGAGTACGAACTGTGCCGCACGAGCCTCGGCATGTCAGACGAGCAACTCGCCGCGTGCGCCTGGACATCGATCGAGACGACTCTGGCGCCCGCCGACGTCAAGGCTGCGGCGAAGGCCACGATCGACGGGTGGCTGGCCGCATGAGCAAGACACTGCACTTCGGCGTCTTCGAGGTCATGGGCCCTCAGGTGGGGGGCACCTACAGTTGGGCGCACCCGCGCAGCGAGGGCCTGTCGTACCTCGACCCTCAGCATTGGATCCGGATGGTGCGGATCCTCGAAGAGGTGGGGTTCGACTTCCTCTTCTTCGCGGGCGGCTACGGCTATCCGCTGATCGACGGTGATCTGCCCCGTGTGGCGACCGAGAAGGCGATCAACTTCCCGAGCCTGGATCCGGACTACCTGATTCCGATCCTCGCCCAGCACACCGACCGACTGGGCTTCGTCGTGACGCAGTCGACAGGCCTGGATCATCCGGTGCAGCTTGCTCGTCGATTCTCGACTCTCGATCACCTGACCGGTGGACGCATCGGCTGGAACATCGTCACGGGGGCGTCGCAGAACGCCATCGCCGACGTGTTCGGCCACGACAGCATGGTGCCGCACGACACTCGATACGAAATGGCGGCGGAGTATGTCGAACTCGCCGCCCGCTTCTGGGAAACCGCGTGGGACGACGACGCCTTCGTGGGCGACCCCGCGACGGGCACCTTTGCGAGACGCGACGGAGTGCACCGTGTGACCTACGACGGCACGCACTATCGGTCGCGGGGCTACTTCGGGGCGCCTCCCTCGCCCCAACGCACGCCGGTGCTGTTCCAGGCGGGCACGTCGCCGGCGGGCCGGGCTTTCGCGGCCTCGAACGCGGAGTGCGTGTTCGTGCAGGCGACGACCCCGGCGCGGACGGCCGCGGCCGTCGCCGATATTCGCCGGCTCGCGGGTGAGGCCGGACGAGACCCCGAAGCCATCACGCTGATGTGCGGCCTGACCGTGTTCGTCGGCGAAACCGAGGCCGATGCGCTGCGGTACGAAGCCGAATTCGATGCGATGCAGACCGACGAGATCGTGGCGTCGCTGTACGCCGGCAATACGGGGATCGATCTGCTCGCGCTCGATCCCGACAAGACGCTGCACCAGGTGCTGGATGCGGGTGGGCCGATCGGGCAGATGGGTACGAGCAACATCGAGCGCTTCCTCGGCGACGCCGAGGGCAAGGGTGCGCCAACCGTGCGAGAGATCCTCGACCAGTTGCGCGGCCGCGGAACACGGGGCTTTCGGATCGTCGGCAGCCCGGTGCAGGTGGCCGACCAGATCGAGGTGCTCATCGCCGCGACCGACCTCGACGGTTTTCTGATCGAGCCGGTCTACCCGCCGCATGATCTCGAGGACTTCGGCCGCCTGGTGATGCCGATCCTGCGCGAACGCGGACGGCTCCGCGATGGCGAGACCGGCAACACCTTGCGCGCCCGGCTCTCGGAGATCTCGGGCCACGACCGGCTGGGCGCGGCGCACCCCGTCATCGCATCCCCCGTGACGGCGGGCTGATTCGGGCCCGGCGGTCCTCCGAGACGCCGCCCGTATGATGAGCCGGGTGGAGAGCACGCCGGAGCGACAGCGCCTGCTGGGCTTGGTCGTCGACCTCATCCTGCGCGATGGGGTCATCGATCTCAGCCTGAGCGCGATCTCGCGTGCAATCGGTTCGAACAATCGCATGCTGCTCTACTACTTCGGTTCGAAGCAGGAGCTGATCGGTGAGGCGGCGCTCGTCGCGTTCGACAGCTTTCCGCGATTGCGCGATATGTTCGCCCGGCTGAGTGAGCCCGGAGATCTCGAACAGCGCCTGCTCACGGCGTGGGACGATCTCGCCGACCCCGACAGCCGGCCGTACGTCCGACTGTTCTTCCAGCGGTTCGGCATCGCCATGCGCGATCCCGATGAGTGGGGCGATTTCATCGAGCGCGTCGGCCGGGAGTGGATCGAAGAGGTTCGAGACACGCTCCTGACGGACGGTTTCTCACCCGAAGATGCGCTTTCCGGCGCGACGCGGATCATCGCGCTGTTCCGCGGGCTGCAGTTTCTCCTGCTGTCGGGTGTGGACCCCGCTCAGCTCCGCGCGGCGTATCGCGACGCCATCCGGGATCTCTCGGGTGCGGCTGCACTCGCGCCGGCCGCCGTGCCCTCCGTCTGACGGGTCGGTTACCCAGCTCCCACCTCGCGAGGTCGTCCAGGTTTTTCGGGACGGTGACATAGGCGAAACAATCACGCCCTAGCTTTGAACTGTTCAGTTCAGTCGCGAGAGGCGAAGACATGGGTTCCGAAAGTACCAAGCAGCCATGGAAGATCGGGATGTTCCAGTGCGCGGGACTCATGGGCGCGTGGAAGCTGCCCGAGAACACCGCGACGGACTTCCTCGACCTGAACCACTGGCTGACGATGGCCCGACGATGCGAAGAGGCGGGCGTCGACTTCCTGTTCTTCGCCGATGACTACGGCTACCCGGTCGTCGGCGACGGTATCCCGGCGACGGCGCTACGCGGTGGCGTCCAGTTTCCGAAAGCCGATCCCACGATGATCCTGCCCGCGCTCGCCGCCGTGACGGAGCGGCTGGGCCTCGTCACAACGCTGTCGACCACCGTCGAGAAACCCCCGATGGTCGCGCGCAAGATGGCAACGCTCGATCACATGACGAACGGACGCATCGGCTGGAACATCGTCACCGGTGCGGGCCAGAATGCCTCCGCCCGCCTGTTCGGGCTGCCGATGACCGAGCACGACAAACGCTACGAGATCGCGGCCGACCATGTCGACCTCTCCCTCAAATTGTGGGAGGGATGCTGGGACGCGGACGGCCTCGTGATCGACCGCGAGAGTGGGGTCTTCGCCGACCCCGAGAAGGTTCGCGAGATCGAGCACCACGGTCCGCACTTCGACGCGAAGGGCCTGCTCACGGTGCCGCCCGGTCCGCAGCGGACTCCCATGCTCTTCCAGGCTGGTGCATCCGTTCCCGGTCGCGACCTCGCGGCGAAGTACGCGGAAGCCGTCTTCCTCGCCGCGGAGGTTCCGGCGCTCACGGCCCAGATCGCCGACATCCGCCGCCGCGCCGAGGAGTACGGTCGTGATCCGCGCTCGATCAAATGCCTCATCGCCGGCACGTTCGTCGTCGCCGCGACGGAGGCCGACGCTCACGCCTTGCGCGCACGCCAGACCGGGACGCGCTCGCTCGAGGATGCGGCCGCCTCGTACGCCTTCTTCACGGGGCTCGACCTGTCTGTCATGGATTCCGACAAACCGCTCGACGTCGAAGCGGCGCTGACCCAGACGGGCCGCACGAACGTCGAGCGGTTCCTCGGTCCCGACGCGCCGACCGTCCGCGAGATCCTCGAGGAGTTCCAGCGCAACAGCGTGATGGGTGCGCCGTTCATCGGTGACGCCGCGCAGGTCGTCGACCAGGCGCAGGCCGTGATCGAGGCGACCGACGCCGACGGATTCCTCGTCCAGCCCGATCACACGGGCACCTTCGACAGCTTCATCGATCTCGTGATGCCCGAGTTGCGTGCGCGCGGTCTCGTGGCCATCGACGTTCCCGCGATGACGCTGCGCGAGCGGTTGCTCGGCACGGGCACCCCGCATCTCGCCCCGGAGCATCCTGGGGCGGCCTACCGACGCGACGTCGCGAGTGTGTGAACCAACGACCATCGCGTAAGGAGCCCACCATGACCCGAATCACGGCCAAGAAGCTGGCGATCGGCATGTTCCAGAACGGCCGCGCGCGACAGACGTGGGCGATGCCGGGTCGTGAGGACGAGCCGAACTACACCGACCTCGAGTATTGGACCGAGCTGGCCCGTAAATGCGAGGCGGCGGGTGCGGACTTCCTGTTCCTCGCCGACTCGTACGGCTACCCGACGCTGAACGACACCGTGATCCCGACGGCCATCGAGCGGAACGTGCAGTTCTCGACAGTCGACTCGCAGATGCTGATGTCGGCGTTGGCGGCGGCAACGAAAAATCTGGGGCTCGTTACGACGGTGTCCACGATGGTCGAGAAGCCGCCCATGGTGGCGCGCCGGTATCGCAGCCTCGACCACTTCTCGAAGGGCCGCATGGGGTGGAACATCGTGACGGGTTCGGCGCAGGCGGGGTCGGCACTGTTGTTCGGCGAGCCGCTGATGCCACACGATGACCGGTACGCGCTGGCCGACGATCACGTGCAGCTCTCGCTGAAGCTGTGGGAAGGATGTTGGGACGACGACGCTCTCATCCGCGACAGCGCGACGGGGATCTGGGCAGACCCTACCAAGGTGCACGAGATCATCCACGACGGGCCCTTCTTCTCGTCGAAGGGCGTACTGGTCACCCCGCCGAGTCCGCAGGTCACCCCGACGCTATTCCAAGCCGGCGCGTCCAGCGCGGGTCGAGAACTCGCGGCGACGTACGCCGAGGCGGTGTTCCTCGCTGCTGAGTCGAAAGCGCTGGCCGAACAGATCGCCGACATCCGCCTCCGCGCCGAGGCGAAGGGCCGCGGTCGCGACGCGATCAAGTGTCTGATCGCCGGGACGTTCCGCATCGCCGAGTCGGAGGACGAGGCACGCGCGGCGCACGAGGCTCAGATCGCCAGCATCTCTCTGGAGTATGCCGCCGCCACCTACGCGTACTTCACGGGTGTCGACCTGCTGTCGTTCGATCTCGACAAGCCGATGCCTGCGAGCACCGCGAAGACCGACAACGGCCGCACGAACGTCGAGCGATTTCTCGGTCCGGATGCCCCGACCGTGCGGGAAATCCTCGAGGAGTTCCGAGCGAACGGCGTCATGGGCAAGCCGTTCCTCGGAACGGTCGAGCAGGCGGTCGATCAAGCTGTCGCGCTGATCGAAGAGACCGACGCGGACGGATTCCTCGTGCAGCCGGACCCGGATGGCAGCCACGACATGTTCTTCGAGAAGGTCATGCCCGAGCTGCGTCGGCGCGGGCTCATCAAAGATCAGTTGCCGGGTGCCACCCTCCGAGAGCATCTGTTCGGAGAGGGTTGCGTCCGCCTACCCGACTCGCACCCGGGTGCCGCCTTCCGGCGGACGGGAGCTCTCGTTTAGGCGTCGTCGGCCTTCTCGTCTTCTTCGGGCTCGAAGGTCGAGCTGGTGCCCGTGTGTCCCGCGCCGACGCCGCCGGGGGCATCGGGAATCGTGCCGTCTTTGCCGAGTCCGCCCGCCTTCTGCGTTGCCTCTTCGTGATCGGCGTCGGATGCGTTTTCGAGATCGCGGTCTTCCGTCATGGTGTTCTCCTTCTGTTCGCTGCGGGTAGCGCCGGTCAGCTGCGAGCAGCGTCGGCGTTTGTTCCGGGCTCGTCGCCCGTGCCGTCCGCGGGCGCCACGGGGGCATCCGGGTCGACCTGCACAGGCGGCTCATCCTGCAGATATGCGCGGTCCGTGTCGGGGTTGCCACTGCCGTCCTGGCCGAGGCTCGTCTCGTCGGGGGAAGGGGTGTTTCCTGCGTCGTTCGACATGAGGTCTCCTCATGGGGGATGGTGTTCCGAATCACGTTTGGGGACCGGACCAGTCCAGAAAACCCCTTCTGTGAACCGAGCGCACCGGGGTTGACAGTGGCGCCCGAGGGGCACCTTGTCAACCGTGTCCGCATTCACGTCGTCCCGTCCTACGCTCGCGGGATGTCGGTGACGGAATTGTGGTTGGTCAGGCACGGCGAGAGCGTCGGGAATGTGGCGGCGACGCGCGCCCAACGAGAAGGGCAAGAGGCCATTCCTCTCGATCTGCGCGACGCGGATGTCCCGCTCTCGCCTGTCGGCACGAGCCAAGCGCGGGCGCTCGGAGAGTGGATGGCGGAGCACCCGGGGCAGATCGACGCGTTCTGGGTGTCGCCGTACGTTCGTGCCCGCGAGACCCTGACGATCGCGCTGATGGATGAAGCATCCGTCTCGGCGCCTCGGATCGTGGACGAGCGACTCCGTGACCGAGAGTTGGGCATCCTGGATCTCATGACGCGCGCGGGTGTTGAGCGCCTTCATCCGGGGGAAGCGGAACGCCGCCGACATCTCGGCAAGTTCTACCACCGGCCGCCTGGCGGCGAATCGTGGGCCGATGTCGCTCTTCGACTTCGATCATTTCTGCGCGACGCTCTCCCGGGTCCTGCGGAGAGCGCAATGATCGTGGCGCACGATGCCGTCGTGATCCTGCTGCTCTACGTGCTGCTCCCGCTCGACGAAACGGAGCTTCTCGATTTCGCCGCGGGCAATACCGTCCACAACGCCTCGATCACTCACCTCCGTTTCGCCGGGAAGGGTTGGGAACTCGTGGACTTCTCGAGCGTCGGCCACCTGGAGCGCGTGGGCGCGCCTGTCACCGAGCACGCGGGGAGCCCCGATGTCCAGCCCCCGGATTCGACGAGCCCGACGAGACACGCGCCACCCTGGAAGCCATCGCGGATGTCGGCGTCAGCTGCCTGGCGCTGGATGCCTTCGGGCTCGGCGTGCTCCCTGATGTCGATCGGGCTCGTCTGCCGCGGACGCTCATCCTGAACCCGAATGAAGAGGAAGCGGCCCTGTTGCTCGGACGGGACCTGGGTGGTGACCGCATTGCCGACCTCGTCGAGATTGCACGGCGGTACGACGCCGTCGTCAACTGCTACGGTCGCGTCGTCGATCCGTCCGGCGCGTCCTGGCGTGTGTCGGCGGGAGGCGCTGGGCTCGGCACGTCCGGAAGCGGTGATGTGCTTGCGGGCGCGATCGCCGGGATGGCGGCGCGCGGGATGAGTGCGGTGCATGCGGCCGCCTGGGCAAGCTGGGCCCACGCGGGCGCCGGAGACCGACTGTCGGAGCATCCGGGTCTCGGATTTCTGGCGGGGGATCTCGCCCGCGAGCTGACTCCGACGATCAACCGTGTGCTTCGCCCGGGCGCGGCGGCGCCGTGAGCCAGGCGACGACGATGTCGCCGATCATCCCGCGCAGGTGGTCGCGGCGATCGGTCGCGAGCAGGTCGCGGTCGAAGAGGAATCCGAACGTGTACTGGTTGGCCACCTGGAAGAAGCAGTAGGAACTGATCACCAGATGGACATCGAGCGCATCGACGTCGTCTCGGACGATCCCCTCCGCGCGTCCGCGCCGCAGCACCGTGTCCAACACCCCGAGGGCCGGCTGGTTGAGTTCGCGCAGGGCCCCGAGCCGACGGATGAACGCTCCGCGATGGATGTTCTCGATAGACACCAGACGGATGAACTCGCTGTGGTTGAGGTGGTGGTCGTATGTCAGCTCGGCGATCCGCCGAAGGGCTTCGACGGGTGCGAGATCTCCCACCTCGAGGGACTGCTCTGCCTCTCGGATTCCGCGATACGCCTTCTCGAGCACCGCGAGATAGAGCTCTTCCTTGCCCCCGAAGTAGTAGTAGATCATGCGCTTCGTGGTGCGGGTGCGTTCGGCGATGTCGTCGACGCGTGTGCCGGAGAATCCCGACTCGGCGAAGGACTCGGTGGCTACCTGCAGCAGGTCCGCGCGGGTGCGTTCGCGGTCCCGAGTGCGCACGGGCGGGGCGGGATCGGTCACGGGCTCCACGATAGTCAGGGGGCGTGCCTGTTCCGGTGATTTGCCCGTCATGGGCATCACGCCGCGCCCGTCAGCACTCGACGCGGGTTGTCGACGAGCAGCGTGTCGATCGTTCGCTCGTCGATACCCGCCGCGCGCAGTCGTGGCAGCACCCGGGTGTGGATGTTCTGCATGTGCCAGTGCGGTACCGCACGGGCGCGCCAGGAGGGCGGGGTGACACGGCTGAAGAACGCGGCGTCGTGCGAGAGGACGATGCGTTCGGCGTACCCCTCGCGGAGGAGCGTCACGAGCGTCCGGATGCGATCGTCGTCGAGAGCGACGTGCTCCATCCCGAACCGATCGAAACCGAGGAATGAACCTTTGTCGGCGAGCTCTCGCAGGTACGCGAGGTCCGTCGAGTCGCCGCTGTGGCCGATGACGACGCGATCCAGCGGCACACCGAACCGCGCAAGCAGGCGCTGTTGGTCGCGACCGCCCGCGGATGCGGCGTGGGAGTGGGTCGTGATCGGCACTCCCGTCCGCAGGTGGGCGGTCGCCGCGGCCGCGAAGACGCGCTCGACGTCGAGGGTAATGCCCTCGACATCCGAAACGACCTTGATCATCCCGGCGCGGATGCCGGTGCCGGCGATGCCCTCCTCGATGTCGCGCACGAACATCCCGAGGAGCGGGTCGGGCCCGCCGACGAGGCGATCCGGTCCGTGCGTGCGGAAGAAGTGCGGCAGCACGTCGCTCGTGTAGTAGCCCGTGGATGCCACGATCGCGACGCGCGACCGCTCGGCGACCCGAGCGACGAGTTCGACATCGCGGCCGAGGCCCGGAACGGTCAGGTCGACGATCGTCCGCACGCCTCGTTCATACAGGGCGGAGAGTCCTTCGACGGCCGTCTCGATCGCGCGCCCTGTGTGCCACTCGGGGTGCGGCAGGTTGACGTCGAGTTCTGGATGCCTAACGAAGACATGCTCGTGGATCAACGTGACACCGAGCCGCTCGGCCCCCACTTCGCCGGAGAAAGTGGGGACCGAGCGGGGTGTCGCGGGCGGTGCCAAGGGTTGTTTACTCGGCGCTCGAGCGGATCGCCTCGAAGACCTCGAGTGACTCGCCCGTGAGGGTCTCTTCGAGATACGCGACCGCCTTTTCCTGGAAAGCGTCGATGTCGACATCGTCGACGATCTCCCACTGGCCGGTCGTCCGCCACTCTTCGATCGTCGCTTCCTCGTCTTCTGCGACACACGTCGTGACCTCGCCGACGGCCGTCTCGACCGCAGCGCTGAGCGCTTCCTGCTGCTCGGAGCTGAGCTCACCCCACACCGGGCCCATGATCACAAGGTTCGTGTTCAGCTGGTGGGCGCTGAGGCTCAGGAAGTCCTGCACCTCGGCCAGGTTCTGGGCGGCGATGTTGGTGATCGGGTTCTCCTGGCCGTCCACCGTTCCCTGCTGCAGCGCGAGGTAGAGCTCCTCGTAGGCCACTTCGGTCGCCTCGGCGCCGAGCGCGCGGGCGTTCATGAGGAACTGGGGCGAACCGGGGAAGCGCATCCGCAGACCCTCGAGGTCTTCGGGCGTGCGGATCGGGGTGTTGGCCGTGAAGTGGCGGGCGCCGGCCGACCATGCGCCGAGCGTCTGCACGCCCGCGGTCTCGGCGAAGCCCTCGATCACCGGCGTCGACGCGTCACTGCCCATGAAGGCGGCAAGGTGCTCGGGCCCGTCGAATGCGTACGCCGCGTCGAGCACGCTGATCGGTTCGTAGACAGCTCCGAGCGCGGATGCGCCCTGGATGTCGATGTCGATGTCGCCCGACGCGACCGACGCGATGCGGTCGGCGTCGCCGCCGAGTTGGCTCGACGGGAAGATCTCGATGGTGAGCCCGACATCGGCCGCTTCGATCTCGTCCGCGATCACCTGGGCCCCGCAGCGGTGCTGGGGCTGGTCTTCGTTGTAGCTGTGGGCGAGCGTGAGTGTGCGGGCCTCGCCCGATCCGGCGTCGTCGCTCGCCTCGCCCGAACCGCCGCCGGAACACGCCACCAGCATCATCGCCGGTACCGCGGCCAGAGCGATCCACATCGTTCGCTGTGCACGTCGTGCGGTCATTGGATTCTTCCTCTCGGTGTTGCCTTTTCGGCATCGGTGCTGGCCGCCTCGGCGGTGACCAGATACTGCAGATCAGCGAGCATCGCCGAACGATCGGCGGACTCGCCCGTGAAAAGTTCGAAGGCGTCGGCGGCCTGGTGCATCGCCATGCCGAGTCCCGACATCACTCGGCAACCGCGGGCCCGGGCGGCGCGGAGCAGAGTCGTCTCGACGGGCCGGTAGACGATGTCAGCGACGTAGAGCCGCTCGTGCAGCAGATCGACGTCGAAGGGAGCGCCCGGGTGGGCCGCCATCCCCATCGGTGTGGCGTTGACGACCCCGTCCGCCGTGCGGAGCAGGTCTGCAAGCTCGCTCAATCCGCCAGCTCGCACGCGTCGGGAGCCGGTACCGCCAACGCTCGCGGCGAGGGTGGTCGCGCGCTCAGTGTCCGCGTCGACGATCACAAGGTCGTCGATATCGCGGGCGGCCAAAGCGCTCGCGACGGCAGAGCCCCCGCCGCCGGCGCCGACCAGCACGACCCGACCGCGACCCGCGTCGGCGAAGGCATCGTCGAAGGCCGCTCCGAAGCCGGTGACGTCGGTGTTGTGCCCGACGGCGCCGCGCTCGGTGAACAGAACGGTGTTGACGGCCCCGACGGTGCGTGCGCTGGGAGCCAGATCGTCCAGCAGGGGCACGACCGCCTGTTTGAGTGGATGGGTGACGTTGAGTCCGTCGAATCCGAGCCGTCGCGCCCAGTCGAGCAGCCCCACGACGTACGTGTTCGTGCCTTCGCCGCGGGCGAGGTCGATGGGTCGGTAGACGTAGTGCATTCCGTGCCGAGCGCCCTCGAGCTCATGCATGGGCGGTGTCAGCGAGGGGCCAACGCCCTCGCCGACGAGCCCGATCAGAACGGCGCGGCGCAGGGCGGGAGCTATCGCCAGGGTGGATTCGGTCACAGACCCAGCACCCCCGGCAGCCACATGACCGCGCCCGGGAAGAGCACCACGAGGATGCAGATCACGACCGAGGGGATGAGGAAGGGTAGGGAACCGCGGAAGACCTCGCCGACCTTGGTCCGTGACACAAACGCCGTGACGAAGAGCACGGTGCCGACGGGCGGTGTGAGCAGGCCGATCATGAGCGAGACGATCATCAGCACGCCGAGGGCGATCGGGTCCACACCGAACTCGATCGCGATCGGCATCAGGATCGGCACCGTCAGTACCAGGATGGCCGTGGCATCGATGACGGTGCCGAGGATGAGCATGAGCAGCGCGGCGAGGGCGAGGAACATCGTCGGGTTGGACGTGATCGAGAAGACCATCTCGGTCAGCATCTGCGGCAGCCGCTCGCGGGCCAGGATGTAGCCGAGCAGCGACGCCGAGGCGACGATCAGCATGATGCCGGCCGTCGTGGTGACGGTCTCGAGGAGGGCCTTCAGGAAACCGCGCATATCGAGCGAGCGCTGCACGACGCCCACCAGGATGATGTAGACGACACCCACGGCGGCGGCTTCGGTCGGGGTGAAGAACCCGCCCAGGATGCCGCCCAGGATGATGAAGGGCGCCAGCATCGGCAGAATAACGCCCTTGGTTGAGGCGAGAAGCTCGGCCCGATCGAACACCCCGCGACGAATGTTGGGGTTCTTCCGCACCAGCACGAACACCACGATGCAGAGCCCGATGGCCATCAGCAGCGCGGGGATGACGGATGCCGCGAAAAGGGCACCTGTCGACACGGCGGCGAGGCCCGAGAAGATGACCGCGGGGATGCTCGGCGGCATCACGGGTGCGATGAGCGACGACGAGGCCGAGACACCGGTCGCGAACCGGCGCCCGTAGCCCGCCTTGACCATCGCCGGAATCTGCACCTTGCCGAGCGCGGCGGCATCCGCAACGGCTGAGCCGCTCATCCACGAGAAGCCGACACTCGTGCCGACCGCGACGTACCCCAGGTTTCCACGTACGCGGGCCAACGCCGCGAGCGCGAATCGGAACAGGCGCTCGGCGATGCCCGCGTGGTTGGCGAGCGAGCCCAGGAAGACGAAGAGCGGTACGGCCAGCAGGGGGAAGCTCGCGGCGGCGTTCGTCACGGTCCGCAGCGCTGTGCCGGGGGACTGGCCCTCGAGCGCCATGTAGACGAGAGACGGACCCAGGAAGGCGAACGCGACGGGAACGCGGAGCACCAGGAGGACGGCGATCGCGAGACCGAGAATGGCGAGGATCATGCGACGGTCCGCTCGTTCGTGTCGTCATCTGTCTGGGTGAAGGTCGGTCCGTGCAGCGCGGTGTCGAGCGCCGCGACGGCCGCGCGAACGGCCGTGCTGATCGCCCCGATGAGTACCGGGATGTACACCCACGACATGGGCAGGCGCAGGACCGGCGAGCGGAGCATCCCCTGCGTCGAGACGAGCGCCGCAGCCTCGAGTGCGAGTCCCACGCCGGTGGCAGCGACGACGACGAGCGCGAACGTCTGGATGACTCGTACCGTCATCTGGTTCGGAATGGCGTCGACGATCTCGAGGGCGATGTGTCCGCGCGAGGTCACCAGCAGGCCGGCCGCTGAGAAGGTCAGCCAGATCAGAGAAAATCGGGCGATCTCACCGGTCCAGGCGACGCTTTCGATCGGCAGGTAGCGCTGCATGGCTTGGAAGAAGACGAGGGCCAGGATCGCCAGCAGGGCGACGGCGCCGATCGTCAGTTCCACGACCGTCACAACGCGAACGACGCGGCGCAGAACACCGTTCGATCGCGGGGGAAAAGCTGTGGTCACGAGACATCCTTGTTCGTACGGACGGGGCCTTTCCCGTCGCCGCGACTAACGTACTGGTTATTACATTAGGTCGCAAGAGCCCTGTCCCTTTAATGTACAAACTGGTACGTTACCTGCCATGCGCACCTCCATCGCGACGGTCTGCCTCTCCGGCGGACTCGTCGAGAAGCTCCACGCCTGCGCCGCCGCAGGCTTCGACGGCGTCGAGATCATGGATGCCGACCTCACGGCCGCGCCCGAGTCCCCGGAAGAGATCCGGGCCCTGTGCGACCGGCTCGGACTCACCATCGAGATGTTCCAGCCGCTGCGCGACATCGAGGGGGTCGACGACGAGACCTTCGCCGACAACCTTCGTCGCGCCGAAGCCAAGTTCGAGGTCATGAAGCGGCTCGGCACGACACTCGTGCTGGTCTGCAGCAACGCGGGAACCGCGACGATCGACGACGACGACCTCGCGGCGCGCCAGCTCGCGGAACTCGCGGACAGGGCAGCCGTGCACGGCATCCACATCGCCTACGAAGCCCTCGCGTGGGGCCGGTTCGTCGATGACTACCGGCGCGCGTGGAAGATCGTGGAGCAGGCCGACCGACCGAATCTCGGGGTGTGCCTGGACAGCTTCCACATCCTGTCACGCGGGCATGACCCGGCAGGCATAGAGGAGATCGACGGCGAGAAGATCCTCTTCCTGCAGCTGGCCGACGCGCCCGCCCTCGATATGGACGTCCTGTCCTGGAGTCGGCACCACCGCGTCTTCCCGGGCGAGGGGGACTTCGCGCTCGCGGGATTCCTGGGGCATGTTCTTCGGGCCAACTATCGGGGTCCACTCTCGCTCGAGGTCTTCAACGACACCTTCCGGCAGACCGACGCGCACCGCACCGCCGCGCATGCCCGCCGTTCGCTGACCTGGCTCGCGGATCGCACGGCGGCAGAGAACGGTTGGGACACTCTGCGCCTCGCCGACCCGCAGCCCGCGCGCGGGATCGACTTCGTCGAGATCGCCGGAGCGGGACTCGACGAGTTCGACGAGATGCTCGGCCAACTGGGGTTCCGGTTCCGTGGCCGCCACCAGAGCAAGCCCGTGCGCCTCTGGAGCTACGGCGAGGCTCGCATCATCCTCAACGAGCAGCAGCGTGACACGGGGTCGCGACTGGCCGCGATCGGACTCCAGGTCGACGACGCCGATGTCGCGGTGTCGCGTGCCCTCGCGCTCGGCGCCCCGAGTGTCTTCCGTCGCACGTATGCCGGTGAGCACGAACTTCGCGCCGTGGCCGCACCCGACGGCACGGAGGTGTACTGGAACGACCAGAGGGACGACCGGTCCTGGATCACCGAGTTCGAGGGTGGGACGGATGCGGGCGATTCCGATGGTGTGATCGACCACATCAACCTCGGCTACCGGTGGCAGGACTTCGATGAGGCGGTCCTCTTCGCCGCGAGCGTGATGTCATTGGAGACGGAGTCGGCGGCCGAAGTGCCCAGCCCCATGGGTCTCATGCGTAGCCAGGTGATGCGGACTCGGGACGGAGTCGTGCGCGTACCGATCAACCTCGCCCCGCCGACAGCGCCCCTTCCCGATCGGCATATCGCCGTCCGGTGCGACGACGTCGTCGCGGTCGTTCGACGAGCGCGTGCCGCCGGCCTGCAGCTGCTGCAGATCCCGAACAACTACTACGACGATCTCGCCGCGAGATTCGATCTGGACGAGGGCTTCCTTGCCGAGCTGCGCGAGCTGGGGCTGTTGTACGACCGCGATGGAACGGGCGAGTTCGTCCACTTCTACACGCGAACGGTCGGCACGGTCTTCATCGAGTTCCTCGAGCGGCGCGGACCGTACGAGGGCTACGGGGCGGCGAACACCGCCGTACGCCTCGCCACTCAGACCACGCGCTGACGCTCGTCCCCGATCACCGATCGGGGTAACCGTGGATGCCGAAGAACTCGCCGTGCGTGCCCGAGACGGCATGCCGCACGACGTCGAAGACCCAGTCGAGCGCTGCCGAGTGCTGGGCGGTCGTCCGTGCGAACAACGACACGTCGACGCTCGCCATTTCGAACGGAAGTGGCCGCACGACGAGGGGCCACGATGTCGCCCACCCGGTGCCGATCGTGTCGGGCACCGTGGCGATCATGTCGGGCCGCGCCGCCAGCAGCGGCGGGATCGACGCGAAGTGGTTGACGCTGACCGGCTCGTCGAGGCGCGCACCCAGGCGGCTGAGCGCGGTCCGCAGGTTGGGGCGGCCGGAGTCGCTCGCCACGATGACGTGCGTCGCGGCGAGATAGGCATCGAGACTGACCTCGCCGCGGGCGAGCGGATGGTTCTGCGACATCAGGATCGCGTAGCGCTGCGACTTCAGCACCACGTGGGGAAACTCGCCGACGACGCGAGATGAGGTCACGGCGAGGTCGACGCTCCCGCGTGCCAGCCAGCCGGGCAGTCGATCGACATCCAGAGGCACGACCTCGAGGCGGGCGTGCGGCGCGGCCGTCCGCACGGCATCCAGGATTGCAGGGAAGTAGCCGATCTCGCCCAGCTCGGACAGGGCGATCCGGAAGACGCGATCGAACTCCGTGGGTTCGAATCCGTGCACCGAGTCGAGGGTGCGGTCTATTCGGGCGAGGGCATCGCGGAAGTCGGGGTAGAGCGAGCTGGCGAGTTCGCTCGGCTCCATGGTCCTTCCGACGCGCCGGAAGAGCGGGTCATCGAGCTCACCCCGCAATCGCCCGAGCGCCTGGCTGACCGCGGGTTGCGTCACATACAAGCCCCCCGCGGCGGCGGTCAGGCTTCGCGTTTCGTAGATGGCCACGAAGCTGCGCAACAGGTTCAGGTCCACGGGCACTCCACTCCGGTGTGATGGACACGTCCGCGAAGCGCGTATGGGGGGACGCGCTCGGGGATGTCTTAGGCATCCTTTCCTCAGCATAAGCACCGCTTATGCAAGATGCACATCCCGATGCATAGGCTGGCGATGAGCCACATCCGGCGGACCACCCGCCGCGAACGAAGGAGTTCCCTTGTCCGAATCTCTCGCCGCCGCAATCGCCCGTGTCGGAAGCCCCGTCGACGTTCTGCGGAACGCCCCGGCTCGCCCCACCGTGTTCCCCGTGACTCCCGAGTTCAGCAACTGGCGTTCCGAGCAGCTTTCGTGGCGGACCTCCGTCGCTCTTCTCGACCAGTCGCACCACATGACCGACCTCTTCCTCACCGGGCCCGATGCGCTGAGACTCCTGAGCGATGTCGGCGTGAACAGCTTCGCCAACTTCCGCGTGGACAATGCCAAACAGTTCATCGCCGTGAACAGCGACGGCTACCTGATCGGCGACGCGATCCTGTTCTATCTCGCCGAGGAGTCCTTCGATCTGGTCGGGCACCCGATGGTCATCGACTGGGTGCAGTACCACCTCGAGACGGGCGACTACGATGCCACCTTCGAGCGCGACGGCAACTCGATCGTCCGTGCCGGCGACCCCAAGCTCTTCCGCTTCGAGCTGCAAGGTCCCAACGCCCTCGCCCTGATGGAAAAGGTCACCGGCGCGCCCGTGCCGCCGACGAAGTTCTTCCACATGGCCAGCTTCACGATCGACGGACTCACGGTCCGCTCGCTCCGGCACGGCATGGCCGGGCAGCCGGGGTTCGAGCTGTTCGGCCCGTGGGCCGACGGAGAGCGCGTGCGCTCGGCGCTGATCGAGGCGGGTGAGGAGTTCGACCTCGTGGCGGTCGGGTCGAAGGCCTACTCCTCGGCCAACCTCGAGTCGGCATGGGTGCCTTCCCCCTCCCGGCGATCTTCACGGGCGAGGGCACCGCGGCGTACCGCGAGTGGCTTCCCGTTGCCGGGGCCGGCTCGCTCGCGGGCAGCCTCGCGTCCGACGACATCACCGACTACTACGTCACGCCCTACGACATCGGCTATGGCCGGAGCGTCGCATTCGATCACGACTTCATCGGCCGTGCGGCGCTCGAGCGTCACGCTGCTGAAGCGCCGCGGACGAAGGTCACGCTCGTCTGGAACGAAGAAGATGTCGCGGCCGCCGTGCAGTCCCTGCTCGAGCCGGGCGTTCCCGCCAAGTACATCGACTTCCCCAAGGCGCGCTACGGGCTGTACCAGGTCGACCGGGTGCTGATCGACGGCGAGGATGTCGGAATCTCGCACGACGTCGGATACATCACGAACGAGCACGCCTTCGTCTCGCTGGCGAGCATCGCGACGGAGCACTCCGCGCCCGGCACCGAGGTCCACATCCTGTGGGGCGAGGAACCGAACACGCAGAAGCCCGCCGTCGAACCGCACCGCCAGATTGCTGTCCGGGCCACGGTCGAGCCCGCGCCATACTCGGCCTTTGCGCGCGACAACTACCGGGCCAGCTGAGCGTGAGCCGTCTGCCCACGAGGCGGGGTTAACAAGCAAGAGACCCCGGAGTACTCTCCGAGGTCCCCCGTTCTTGTGCAGACGGGTCAGGCGTCGCGGATGTCTTCCTTGACCTCGTTGCGGGTCTTGATCGAGTCGCGCTCGGCTTCGGCCTTCTTCACCTCGGCGTCGGCTTCGGCTTTTGTTCGCTTCACCTCGGCGTCGGCCTTGACCTCGTCGACCTTGTCGCCGATGCGGTCCGTGGTGTCTTCGACTGCGTCCTTCGCCTTGCGGCCAGCGGTTTCGGCGGTCTCTTTGGCGTCGTCGATGAATCCCATGTCTGGCTCCTTTCGCGTGGGTGTACCTCGACGCTAGGCCAGTTCGCGCGTGCGAGCAGAGGGGTTGCGCCGGGCCGTGACGGTTGATACCGCGGCTCGCGGCTGCCGCCGGAACGCGTTAGAGCGAACGGAGTTGCCTGAGTTTGAGTACCACCAGTCGCCCGGCGATACCGACGAGGACGACGGCCGCGCCGCGCAGGTCAACGGTCGCCACGGCAGCGATGACGACGATCGCTATCGCGATCTCGGCGCGGTGCGGCACGCGGTAGCGGGGATGTACCGCGGCGAGATAGCGGGGCAGGTCGTCCTCGCGCGCCATGGCCAGGGTGGTTCGGCCGATGCCGGCGATCAGCGCGAGCAGCGCGCCGAGCGACGCGGCCGCCGCCCCGAAACGAACGATCGGTAGCGCCCATACCCAGCCGGAAGCGGCCGCCGTCTCGGCGAGGGGGGCTTCCGCCCGCTGCCGTCGCGTCGGGCCCGAGCGTCGCGAGCACCGTGACCGCGACGACGGCATAAACGGCGAGCGCCAGCCCGAGGGCGAGCATGATGGCCCGCGGAATGTTCTTTGCGGGATCGCGCACCTCTTCGCCCATCGTCGCGATCCGGGCGTAGCCCGCAAACGCGAAGAAGAGCAGTCCGGCGGATTGCAGGATGCCGTAGCCGTCGGCCGTCCACAGGTCCAGGTCTGCGAGGCCGTCCGTGCCGTCCGCGCTCGACCATCCCGCTGCCACGACCACGGCGAGAGCGAGCAGCACGATCACCACCAGCACGCGGGTGAGTTGTGCCGTGCGCTCCCATCCGGGGGAGCAGCGTCTGCGGCGAACGTGATCGCCATCGCCGCGCAGCTCGCCAGCTTGCCGATGATGAATGCCCAACCGGCGACGAAGCCCCACCACGGACCGATTTCCGCACGGCCGTAGGCGTACGCGCCGCCCGAGGTGGGGTGGGCGGCGGCGAGCTCGGCCTTCTCTACATCATCCCGATCGTCAATCTCATCTTTGCGATCATCGTGGCCGTGAAGGTTGGCAAGAACTTCGGCCACGGCGGTGTCTTCTCGTTCTTCCTGCTGTTCCTTTTGCAGCCGATCGGCTACCTGATCGTCGGCTTCGGCAGCTCGAGGTACCAGCCGGTCAACTGACGGCAGCAGACGAACAGAAGGCGGGGCACCCAACCGGGTGCCCCGCCTTCTGTTCGTTTCAGACGTGTTCGTCTCGGGTCAGCCGCGCGAGCCGGTCGAGTACGAGCGTCCGCGCGAGCCGCCGCGGCGTCCGCCGCCGGCTGCGGGACGGGCCGAATCGCCGTGGGCGCCGTCACCGCGGGGCGCGCGGTTACCGTCGCCACGGGCTGCGGCGGGACGGCCGCCACCGTTACCGCGACCCGACGCGCCACGGGGGCGCTGCGGGGCGTGGGTGCTCGCGACGATCGGCGCGGGCTTGACGTAGGCGGCGGTATCGCCGACCAGGGTCACGACCCGGGCGTCGTCCGCACGCACCTTCTCAAGCGGTGCGGCGATGTGGGCCTTGCGCAGCAGGTCGGTGACATCGCGGCGCTGCGCTTCGAGCGTGACCGTCACGACGGTACCCTCGGCGCCGGCGCGAGCCGTGCGGCCCGAGCGGTGCAGGTACGCCTTGTGCTCGACGGGCGGGTCGACGTGCACGACCAGCTCGACGTCGTCGACGTGGACGCCACGTGCGGCGACGTCCGTCGCGACGAGCACGCGCACGCCACCCTTCGCGACATCGGCACCGAACGCGGCGAGGTTGCGCTCGCGCGCGCCCTGCGCCAGGTTGCCGTGGAGGTCGACGGCGGGGATGCCGGCCGCGGTCAGCTGCTTGGCCAGCTTCTTCGCCTGGTGCTTGGTGCGGGTGAAGAGGATGCGACGGCCGGTGCCGGACGCCAGACGCTGCACGAGCGCCGTCTTCTCGTCGGTGCCGTCGATCACGAAGACGCGGTGGATCATCTCGCCCTGGGGCACGCTCTCGTCGTCGACTTCGTGACGGACCTCGTCGCGCAGGAACCGACGGACGAGGCTGTCGACACCGCGGTCGAGCGTGGCGCTGAACAGCATCCGCTGTCCGCCCTGCGGGGTCGCCGCGAGGATGCGCGTGACGCCGGGCAGGAAGCCGAGGTCGGCCATGTGGTCGGCCTCGTCGAGGACGGTGATCTCGACACGGTCCAGACGCACGACGCCCTGCTTCATGAGGTCCTCGAGGCGGCCCGGGCAGGCGACGACGATGTCGACACCGTTGCGGAAAGCCTGCTCCTGCGGGCCGCTGGCTGACGCCACCGAAGACGGTGGTGACGCGCAGGCCGACGGCCTCGGCGAGGGGGATGAGGGTTGCGGCGATCTGCGTCGCGAGCTCGCGCGTCGGGGCGAGGACCAGGCCGCGAGGCTGGCCGGGGTTACGGCGAGCGGCCGATGCGCCGCTCAGGCGGGCGATGAGCGGCAGAGCGAACGCGATGGTCTTGCCGCTGCCGGTGCGGCCGCGGCCGAGCACGTCGCGACCCGCGAGGGAGTCGGGAAGCGTGTCGCGCTGGATGGCGAAGGCCTCGGTCTTGCCCGAGGCTTCGAGGACGGATGCGAGCTGCGCGGGTACGCCGAGCTCAAGGAAAGTAGACATGGTTGTGCTTTCGGGTGAAGTGCGCACCGAAACATGAGGCCGGTGAAGGCCCGAGAGAGGCGCGAAGTGGGCGACGGCGCAGGATTGCGCATCGGTTCGCCGTTCGTGTAGAGCCACGGCCGAGAGGGCCGGGAAGCGTCACGACGACGCAGGCGGAATGAACCGCCTCCGCAACACTAACACGCGCCCGCAATGTCTATCGCGTGACAGTCACCTGGACATCCCCCCAGCATTCTCGGATCGGCATGAATGGGTGCGTAGTGTGGGCGACAGCGTTCGGCACCTGCCGTTGGCACAGGCCCAGGCCCACAACCTTGTGGGCTGCCGATCGATGAGGTGAAGCATCTCTACTATTGCTCCCCCCGCAGCCCAGCTTGGGCCCGTACGTCAGACGTACGCGAAGTCAGACACGTATCCGAACCTCACCCGTGCGTACACCGAGGTGTCACAGGTGGTTCGCGAGACCGGGCTGCTGGCTCGGGCGCCCAAGTTCTACCTGCTCGTCGGGTCGGCGCTGTTCGTCGCTCTCGCCGCGTGCGGCGTCGCCTTCGTGCTCCTCGGTGACAGCTGGTTCCAGCTGATCGTCGCGGCGGCGCTCGGCATCATCCTGACGCAGATCGCCTTCCTCTCTCACGAGGCCGCCCACAAGGCGATCTTCACCTCCGGCAAGGCGAACGACCGCCTCGCCAAGATCCTCGGCAACGGGATCGTCGGCATGAGCTACTCCTGGTGGGGTTCGAAGCACACACGCCACCACGCCAACCCGAACCGGATCAGCCGCGACCCCGACATCGAGATCGACACGATCTCGTTCGTCGAAGAGGATGCGGCCAAGGCATCCGGTCTTCTCGGCTTCATCACGCGTCGCCAGGGCTACCTGTTCTTCCCCCTCCTCGCGTTCGAGGGAATCAACCTCCACTACCTGAGCATCAGGCACCTGGTCACGACGCCGGGCGTCAAGGGCCGCTGGTACGAGCTCACTCTTCTGGCGATTCGCTTCACCGTCCTCTTCACGATCGTGTTCTGGTTCCTGCCGCTCGGCATGGCCTTCGCGTTCCTCGGTGTTCAGCTTGCGGTCTTCGGTATCTACATGGGTGCGGCGTTCGCGCCGAACCACAAGGGCATGCCGATCATCGATAAGGACGCCAAGCTCGACTTCTTCACCAAGCAGGTCCGCACGTCGCGCAACGTGTCGGGCGGCTGGTGGGCCACCTGGCTCATGGGCGGTCTGAACTACCAGGTCGAGCACCACCTGTTCCCGAGCATGGCTCGCCCGCACCTCGCCAAGACGCGTGAGATCGTGCGCGACCACTGCAAGACGCTGGACGTGCCCTACACCGAGACCACGTTGCTGCGCTCGTACGGCATTGTGATCGCCTACCTCAACCGCGTGGGGCTCTCGGCTCGCGATCCGTTCGACTGCTACATCGTGGAGCGTTTCCGCAAAGTTTGATCGTTCTGACCGATGGCGCCGGGGATTCGTCCTCGGCGCCATCGTCATGTGTCGGGCGATCCGGCTAACCTCGAACCGGGAGGGGACGTGGGCCCGAAAGCCTCACCGGCGAACAAGCCCGACGACTCGGTGGTCGTCGCGGCCTCGCCCGCGCGCCCGAAACTCGCCGAGATCGTCTCGGAGGGTCTCTACATCGCCTCCGCCGCGATCCGGCTGTCGCTGAAGAACCGCATCCTGATGGACACGATCGGTGGCGGCGCCGGGTACGACGTCGACAAGTTCATCCCCGATGCCCGTGCCGCGCTTCTCGCGCTCGCCGACGAAGCGGATGCCGCCGCCGAGCGCATCAAGAAGGAACGCAAGGACGCCTGGCGTCGGTTCAGCGATCCAGACAGCACCCACGACTACGGCAGCCGCGATGTCCGCAACCTGCGTCGACGCCGGCGGCAGTCGCAGCGTGTGGCGAAGGAGTTGCGGGCACGCGCCGAGGACGATCAGGAATTGCGTCGGCTCGTCGAGGCCGCGCGGGATGCGGCGTGGAGCGAGCTCGCCGAGAACATCGACCGCAGTCTGCGGGTAGAGGCGGCGCGACCCGACCTCGAGCCCGACTACGCGACGATGCGCGAGGCGCGGATGCAGGCGCTCCGACTCGTCGATCTGAGCAAGCTCTCGTCGGTGCAGCGGCAGCGTCGCGCGACCGAGGCTGAGCGTGCCGAGAGCGTCGACGACGACTGAGAGCGCGCAGACGGGGCACGATTCGCGGGCGCCTCGCGCGTGGGGTATCCTGGACGCTGGTCTGCGCGGGTCTTCGGATGCCGCGGGATCAGGATCGCGCTCGTAGCTCAATGGATAGAGCATCTGACTACGGATCAGAAGGTTGGGGGTTCGAGTCCCTTCGAGCGCACACTGTGTTGAGACAGTGAAAGCCCCGGTAGATCGCGGAAACGCGACAGTCTGTCGGGGCTTTGTCGTTGCACTCGTCCACGTATCCGCCGCCAGGGCGGCGCTGAGCGAACTGGCCTCACCGTGACGAGAGGGCCGACTCCGACGCCCCTGCGGGGACCGAGGCTCGCGCGATGCGGTTGTCGACCCGGTTCTTCAGTGACCGGTTGAACGCGGCGTACGCGCCATCGTAGTGATTGTTTGCGAAGAACGTCTCGAAGGGCTTGGTGAGCGTTCTGGAGAACGTTTCGGTGCGTTGTGCAACCGCGTCGTGCCGTCGTTCTTGCGCTCGAGCGTGAAGGTGTGCGCGCCCAGGAAATGGCCCTCGGTGATGATCTTCGCCGACCACTGGAGCTCGTGGCCGTCAGTTGCGGCAGTGACGGTCGAGGTGAACCAGAACCCGGGCATGCGCATCTTCAACTTGCTGCCGATCTCGGGAGTGCCGTCAACGCGAGAGAAGTTGCTCCACTCGCCGCACGCAGAGAAGTCGGAGAGCACGTCCCAGACCTCTTCGGGGGTCGCGGCGATGTCGGTCGTGGTGGCCAGGACAATGCTCATGTTCGTGTCCGATCTCTGATTCTCTAGCGGCGGGTTGTTAATGGCTAGTGTGCATCGCTCATGGCTAATGGCAATAGCTTTCCGCTATTCGTAAGATCGCGAATCCGACCGACGAACCTCAGCGTGACGAGAAGGCGGTGAGCGCCCTCGACATAGAGCGCCACCCCGCGGCGATCGGCATCAACCTCAGCGAAGACACGATCTCGAACATTGGCTAGGGAGCTCGCCGATGAGCACGACCGGCCGGCGGCGCCGTCGCTGGGAGCCCCTGTTCCGCGTCCTCGAGGCGATCAGCTACACCGGTTCGACGAGCGTCGAGTGGGAAGACGCCAGCATAGATCGTCGGGCGGGCGGGACCCAGATGCTCGCCTTCGTCCGTGCGCTCGCCGCGACCGGGCCGTCGATGCCAGCTGCAACTGGCGCGAGGCGTGAAGCACATTGCTGAGCTCAGTCGAGTCCGGCGATCTGCTCGTCGATGGCCACCGCACTGAGCCGTTCGTTGAGGACCATGAGACCGGCGCCGTGGATGCCCGCGCTCGACCCGCCTTCCGCCGGCACAATGTTGAGGTGCTGCGTGGCCAGTGGAATCGATCGTTGATACACGACTTCGCGTACGCCAGCGATGATCTCCTGCACGTTCACGCCCAGTTGTCCCCCAATCACGACGACGGAGGGATTGAGAATGCTGACGCACGCCGCTGTCACCTTGCCAATTACCCTTCCCGCCTCCCGTGCTGCTGCGATCGCAGCCGGGTCCCCTGTCCGGACTCGATCGATCACGTCGGACGCTCCCACCGTCGTACCGTTCTTACTGAGATCGGCTGCTATTGCCGGTGCGCTCGCCATCGCCTCCAAGTCACGATCATCCGCGACGCCCGGAATCTGGACGTGCCCGATATCGCCGGCTGATCCCCGGGCGCCCCTCTGCAGCTCGCCGCCCAGGATGATCCCCGCGCCGATGCCCGTGGCCACCTTGATGAAGAGCAGATCGTCCACCCCCGGCCAACGCGTGGCGCGCTCGCCGAGCGCAAGAAGGTTCACATCATTGTCGACGAGCACGGGAGCGCTGACTCGCCGCTGAACGAAAGCCGGGATATCGAAGCCGTCCCACCCCGGCATGATGGGCGGCCGGATGGGCCGTACCCGACGAGTGCTCTACGGGTCCCGGCACTCCCACCCCGATTCCGAGGAGGTGGCTCGGTCCTCGGCCCGTCGCCGTCAGGAGTCGCTCGGCGGTATCGAGCGCCCACGTCAGAATGGCGGTCGGGCCGTCCGAAATATCGAGGACCCGACTCTCTTCTGTCAACACTTCGCCGGACAGATCGAGGATGCCCACGGATCCGTGGGTGGCGCCGAGGTCGATGCCGATGCACACCCGCGATGTCCGATCGAACAGCAAGCGCGCCGCGGGGCGTCCGCCGGAGGACGCCGATGTTCCTGTAGGCGTCACCAGGCCGACTGCTGTCAGGGCGGCCAGACGATTCACCACGCTTGTACGCGCCAGCCCGGTCTCATCAACCAGTTCGGCGCGGGTCCGCGGTCGCCCATCGCGCATCAATTGGAAGAGCTCTCCGGCACCTGCAGCAATCATGTCCCTCGTACCTTCCAATGGTCAGACCAGATTAGTGGTCATAACGACATCGGTAGATCTGAACACGGGGGATCTCATAGGTAATTTGACCGATCAATGTCATAAGTGTTATGTTTACGACCTCATCATTGTCTACGAAGGGGTAGAAGCGTGAAATTCGCTTACGAAGCAAACGCATGGGGCGGCGTCGTCGGGACGCCGGGCGCGGTGACGAATCTGGGATCAGGCTTCTACGAAACGCCGGGGGACGTCGAACCGCGCGCTGGAATCGATCGCCGCGGCCGGGTATGCCGGCCTTGAGCTCTTCGACGGAAATCTGCTCCCGTTCGAGGAATCCATCGACGATTTCAACGACGCCGTGGCTGCGCAGGGCCTCGCAGTGGCCGGCGTCTACAGCGGTGGCCACTTCATCTACCCGGATGCGCACGAGGATGAGCTGGCGCGTTTCGATCGCTCGCATCGCGCTCGCTGCTTCGGCCGGTGCTCGTCACTACGTCATCGGTGGCGGTGCGATCCGCTCCAGCGGCCGACGCGACGAGGATTACCGCGTCGCGGGCGCGTTCCTCGACCGCGTCGCGGAACGCGCCACATCCGCCGGCCTCGTCGCCAGCTACCATCCTCACCTCGGCAGCCTCGCGCAGGCGCCCGAGCAGATCGACGCGCTCTTTGCTGCAGACGTCCATCGGCTTGTGCGCGGACGTGGCTCACATCGCCGCGGGTGGCGGTAACCCGACGGACGTCATTGCACGCTACGCGGACCGTCTTGCCTACGTCCACATGAAGGATCTCGACGCGACGACCAACGCGTTCCTGCCGCTGGGAGCGGGAGGACCTGGATCTGGACGGCATCGTCGAAGCGGTCCTCGACGCGGGCTATGACGACTGGATCACGGTCGAATTGGACGGCTACTCGGGCGACCAAGACGACGCCTCGGCCCGAAGTCTTCGATTCCTTCAGGCCGGAAAGCTCGCCTGACTCTCAATTTCCCGATCTCGTACATCGAATAAACAGTCCCACAGCAAAGGAGCAAGAAGGATGAGATTCAAGACAACGATGGTCGCGCTTGCGGCGGCCGTGGCTTGGTCGTCCTTACAGGCTGCACACCCGCCGGCGGCGGCACGACCACGAAGTCGATTCGAGCTGTCGCCGCGGAGATCGACGCGGCTCTCGCCGAGATCACGGGCAGGTGCTCAGCACCGGTCCGAACGGCGAGGAGCCGGCCTCGGTGGACACCACGGTCGTGACAGATGCGCAGGTCGTCGAGGTCGCCAGCATGGGCCTGACCGCTGCCATCGTCATGCACTACGGCGGCAACGACTGGGCCAATGCGCAGATCGCGGGGCTCAACGCCGAGTTCGACCGTCTCGGCATCGAGGTCATCGCTACGACCGATGCCGACTTCGACCCGGCGACGCAGGTTTCGCAGATCGAGACGGTCCTGACGCAGAACCCCGACATCATCGTCTCGATTCCTACGGACCCGGTGGCTACGGCGAGCGCCTACCGCAAGGCCGCGGCTCAGGGCGTAAAGCTCGTCTTCATGGACAACGTGCCGGAGGGGTTCGTCGCCGGTCAGGACTACGTCTCCATGGTTTCGGCCGACAACTACGGCAACGGCGTCACCTCGGCTTACCTCTTGGCGCGTGCGCTGGGCGGCGCGGGCGAGATCGGCGTCATTTATCACGAGGCCGACTTCTTTGTGACGCAGCAGAGGTACGACGGATTCCTCGCCACGATCACAGAAGAGTTCCCCGACATCGAGATCGTGCAAGAGCAGGGCATCGCCGGCCCGGATTTCGCGGGTGACGCACAGGGCGTGGCCAACGCGATGCTCACGCGCAACCCCGATCTGGATGGCATCTGGGCAGTGTGGGATGTGCCCGCCGAAGGTGTGCTCGCGGCTGCTCGCGAGACGGGTCGCACCGATATCAAGATCGCGACGCAGGACCTGGGAACGAACGTGGCGATCGCTCTCGCAAAGGGCGAGATGATTGTCGGCCTCGGTGCTCAGCTGCCCTACGACCAAGGCGTGGCCAGAGGCGGACCTCGCGGCGCTCAGCTTCCTGGGTGTCGGAGGTCCCTGCGTACGTCGCCCTCAGCTCGCTCCCTGTAGACCACGAGAACGTGCTCGAGGCGTGGGAACTGGTGTACGACTCCGAAGCGCCCGCATCTGTGCGGGACGCGTACGTCGACTAAGTCGGCGTTCACCCTGTCCGTTCCGTGGGGACGACCCAAGCGGCCGTCCCCACGGAACATCCGAACGAGAACGAAAGGCAGACATGCAGGACATCAACATCGCCATGATCGGTGGCGGATTCATGGGCAAGGCTCACTCCCTCGCGTACGCGGCGATGCCGATGTTCTTCTGGCCGTCGCCGGCTCGTCCGGTCAAGAAGATCCTGGTGGACGTCACGGACGAGCTCGCCCGTAGCGCGGCCGACCGCTACGCCTGGGAGCGCTCGTCGTCCGTCGTGGCGTGACGTCGTGAACGACCCATCGATCGACGTTATCGACATCGCGACGCCGAACAACCTGCACGCGGAGATCGCGATCGCGGCGGCCGAGGCGGGTAAGCACATTATCTGTGAGAAGCCTCTCGCCCCCACCGCCGAAGAGGCCGGGCGCATGTACCGAGCCGCGGAGAAGGCCGGGGTCGTCACGGCGGTTGCATTCAACTACCGCCGCACCCCCGCGGTTGCACTTGCGAAGAAGTACATCGAAGAGGGCGCCATCGGCGAGATCCTCAACTTCCGTGGCACCTACCTCCAGGATTGGAGTGCCGATCCGAATTCTCCGCTCAGCTGGAGGTTTCCAGAAGAACATCGCCGGTTCGGGAGCGGTTGGCGACATCGGCTCGCACGTCGTCGACCTTGCTCGCTACCTCGTCGGCGAGATCTCCGAGGTGACCTCGGTCGTATCGACTTCATCACTGACCGTCCCCTCCAGTCGGGAGGACTCGACGCTCTCGGAGGGGCGTCCAAGAGCGACGGGCCGCGAGGGGCCGTCGACGTGGACGACGAGGCCATGTCCCTCGTCCGCTTTCGCAACGGTGCAGTGGGGTCGATTGAGGCGACGCGCAATGCGTGGGGCCGAAACAACTACATAACCTTCGAGATCCACGGCACCGAGGGATCGATCTTCTTCAACTACGAGAATCGCGACGAGCTCCAGGTCGCGTTCAAGAGCGACGCCGCCGACCGTCGCGGTTTCCGCACTGTCTATACAGGCCCGAACACGCCGTACGGCGAATCCCTGTGGCCGATTCCGGCACTCGGTATCGGCTACGGAGAGACCAAAATCATCGAGGCCCACGACTTCTTGAAGGCCGTGGTCGAGGGTGGAACGGTGTCCCCGAACTTCGCCGACGGGTACCAGGCTGCGCTCGTCGATGACGCGATCTTGGAATCGGGCCGCACGGGCCAGTGGGTCGCGGTTCCGGATGCCGCTGAAGCGGTCGCCTCCGATGGCTGAAATACCCACCGCTGTTCCCGCGGTGCCGCATGCGGGAGATCGTGAAGAGCTTCGGGACGGTCGAGGTTCTGAAGGCTGTCGACATGGACATCGTCTCCGGGGGAGGTGCACGCCCTGGCGGGCGAAAACGGGGCGGGCAAGTCCACGCTCATGAAAGTGCTTCAGGGGGTGCATCCGATCACCTCAGGAACGATCGAGGTCAAGGGGGTGCCCGTCGACATTCGCAACACGGCGGACGCCGAGCATGCCGGGATCGGGATGGTCTTTCAGGAGTTCAGCCTTATTCCCTCGATGACCGTGGCACAGAACATCTTCCTCAACCGTGAACTGAAGGACGGCATCGGGCTGGTCGACGATCGCGCGGCCGAGCGGGCTGCGAAGGAGATCTTCGACGGCCTGGGCGTCTCGATCGACCCCCGCGCGCGGGTGGAAGATCTGGGGACGGCGTACTGGCAGCTTGTGGAGATCGCGAAGGCTCTTGCCAAGGACGCGAGCGTCCTGGTCATGGATGAGCCCACCGCCAGCCTCGCCAAACATGAGGTCGAAAACCTGTTCGCCCTGATCGAGACCTTGAAAAGTCGCGGCATCGCGATCGTCTACATCTCGCACAGGATGGATGAGATCCGCCGGATCGCCGATCGCATCACCGTGCTGCGCGATGGCCGGGTCGTGCTCGCCTCGGTTGTGGCCGAGTTGAGCGCCGCTCAAATTATCGAGGCCATTATCGGTCGGCGACTCGCGAGCGATCTGGTCTATCAAGATCGCGCGCTCGAGGCGGATGCCCCGGTGCTCTTGAGCGCGAAAGACATCGCCAGCAACACCGTGCTGCAGTCGGTGTCGCTCACCGTTCGCGCAGGTGAGATCGTGGGACTCGCGGGCTTGATGGGGAGCGGTCGTACCGGAGTTCGCCCGCGTCGCCGCCGGGATGGACCGACCTACCCGTGGCACGTTGAGCATTGACGGCGCGCGCGTCCGCTTCTCATCGCCGATCGCGGCCCGGGCGGCGGGAGTTGCGCTGATCCCGGAAGACAGGCGCGAACAAGGGCTCGTGCTTGAGCATTCTGTCGCCGATAACCTGACTCTTCCGGTGCTCGATCGCGTCAAGACCGGGGGCTTCCTGTCCCCACGAAAACTACGGGCACTCACGGAACAACTCGTCGGACGATTCGCGGTAAAGGTCGCCGACCCGTACGCCCCCGTTAGTCAACTGTCGGGCGGCAACCAGCAGAAGGTCGTGGTCGCGAAGTGGATCAACACAGAGCCGCGCATCCTCGTGATGGACGAACCTACCTCAGGCGTGGACATCGGTACCAAGACGGAGATTCTTGACATCGTTCGCGCGTTCGCCTCACAAGGCAATGCCGTGGTGTTCATCTCTTCCGAACTACCCGAGCTCTTGGCGGTCGCCGACCGCATCGTCGTGATGCGTGAGGGGCGCTCTGTTCAGGAGCTCGCCCGCACCGAAGTCGAGAGCGAAGAACAGCTTCAACTCATCATTCAAGGAGCAGCAGCATGAGCAGCGCCGCACCGGCTACCCGGCCCTCCCTCGTTTCCCGCGCCATCACCCGTTTGGACTGGCGCAGCAACATCATCTACATCGCGTTCGTGGTGGTGTTCGTCCTGTTCGCGATATTCCTCGGCAGCGACGGCTTCCTCTCGGCCAACAACATGCTGAACATTGTCCGGCAGACTGCGACGATCTCGATTATGGCCGTCGCCATGACCTTTGTGATCGCGGCGGCCGAGATCGACCTGAGCGTCGGTTCAATCGCAGGCCTGGCGTCCGTCGTGACAGCTATGACGACGGCGCAGTTCGGCCTCGTGCTGGGAATCCTCGCCGGTCTGCTCGCCGGCGCGGTGATCGGCGCCATCAACGGCGGCCTCGTCGCCCTGTTGAAGATCCCGTCGTTCCTCGTGACGCTTGGGATGTTGGGACTCGCGGCCGGGCTCGCTCAGTGGATCACCTCGTCCGCCCCGCAGCCCATCACCGACCGCCTTTACGTCACGATCTTCGGCGGCAGCGACTTCGGGCCAGTGCCGGGGCTGCTGGTCTGGACCGTAGTCGCGGTGGCGGTTGGGTGGCTCGTCATGAACCGGACCGGGTTCGGACGCAAAGTGCTCGCCACGGGGGGAAACCCGCACGGCCGCGGCTTACACAGGCATCAACACCGCGCGTATCAAGTTCACGGTGCTGTTGATGTCGGGTGTCGCCGCGGCGGTCGCGGGCATGCTCTACGCGGGACGCCTCGAGTCGGGCCGTTTCCAGTGGGGCCAGGGCGATGAACTCACCGTCATAGCGGCGGTGATCCTCGGCGGCACAAGCTTGTTCGGTGGTCGCGGTGCCATCATCGGCACCCTGTTCGGTTCCCTGTTCATGGGGTTGATCAACAACGGCCTCATCCTCGCGGGCCTGGATGTCGCACAGCAGCAGGTCGTGCGTGGCGCGATCATCATTGCGGCGGTTGCCCTGTCGAGGAAGAAGTGATGAACCGTCCACCCCTCCGGAGCGGAATCATCGGCACGGGATTCATGGGCCGCGTCCACACGCGGGCCGTCCGGTCGATCGGCGGCACAGTGTCGGCCTATGCCGGCCGCGACCTCGGGCGCACCCGCGCCGCGGCGGACGAAGCGAATGTCCCGCTGGCTCTGACCCCGGAAGAGCTCGTCGCTCATCCCGACGTAGACCTGGTCCACATCTGCACCCCGAACGCGCAGCACCTGCCGCTCGCCCTAGCGGCGATCGACGCGGGCAAACACGTCGTCTGCGAGAAACCTCTCGCGCTAACCGCGGCGGACGCCTCGCAGCTGGAGATCGCCGCGAACACCGCCCGGGTCGTGACCGCGGTGCCCTTCGTCTACAGGTTCTACCCGACGGTGCGCGAAATGCGCGCCCGAATCGCGAAGTCAGGCGAGCGGATCTGGTTGGCGCACGGGCACTACCTGCAGGATTGGCTATCGGACCAGTCGAGCTACAACTGGCGTCTGACCGACGGAACATCGCGGGCCTTCGCTGACATCGGCGTGCACTGGTGTGATCTCTTCGAGTTCACGACGGGTCACCGCATCCAGAGACTGCACGCGTTGCAGTCGCGCTTGCACGACACGCGCCATTCAGATGACGGCGAAGTCCCCGTCCTGACGGAGGATGGCGTGACCATGATGTTTCAGACCGACCGTGGCGCGACCGGATCGGTCGTGATCTCGCAGGCCACCCCTGGACGAAAGAACCGTCTCTGGCTCTCGCTCGACGGTGAGAGTCGATCGTACGCCTTCGACCAGGAGAAGCCCGACGAGCTCTGGGTTGGGGCGATCGAGGGTGTCTCTATTCTCCCCAAGGGCTACGAGACGTTCTCCGACGAGGCGGTCGGTCCGTACGTCACCGTTCCCTCTGGTCACCCGCAGGGATACCAGGACAGCTTCTCGTTGTTCATGCGGGATGTGCATGCAACCATCGAGGGCAGTCCAGTCCACGGCTTGCCGACCTTCGCCGATGGTGTGCGCGCCGCCCGGCTGACGGAAGCAGTGATCGCGTCGTCTATGTCTGGTCAGTGGGTCGACGTCTTCACCGTGAACGAACGGAAGGTGAGTGCCGCGTGAGCGGATCTACGCATCCGGTCACGCTCTTCACCGGGCAGTGGGCGGATCTCCCGTTTGAGGAGGTCGCACGATTGGCGGCGTCGTGGGGCTACGACGGCCTCGAGATAGCAGCCTCAGGCGATCATCTCGATCTGCAGCGCGCCGAGGACGATCCCCGTTATCTCGCGTCGCGCCTCGAGATTCTCGATCGTTACGGCTTGCGGGTGTACGCGATCTCGAATCACCTCGCGGGCCAGGCGGTGTGTGACTCGCCGATCGACTTCCGGCACAAGGCCATCCTCCGCCCGCATGTATGGGGTGACGGGGACGCGGAGGGCGTGCGGCAGCGGGCCGCGGAAGACATGAAACGGGCCGCTCGTGTGGCGCGTCGGCTGGGGGTCGATACCGTTGTGGGATTCACCGGGTCATCCGTGTGGCCTTACGTGGCTATGTTCCCGCCCGTACCGGCATCTGTCATCGACGCCGGCTACGAGGATTTTGCGGCACGGTGGAATCCGATTCTCGACGTGTTCGACGCCGAAGAGGTGCGGTTCGCGCACGAGGTCCACCCCGGCGAGATCGCATACGACTACTGGACTAGCGTTCGCACGCTGGAGGCGATCGGGCACCGCGAGGCGTTCGGATTCAACTGGGACCCCTCGCACATGATGTGGCAGAACATCGATCCGGTCGGCTTCATCTGGGACTTCCGCGAGCGGATCTATCACGTCGATTGCAAGGACACGCGTATGCGACCGCCGAACGGCCGTGCCGGTGTTCTCGGATCACACCTGCCCTGGGGCGACCCCCGTCGTGGCTGGGACTTCGTGTCGACTGGGCACGGCGATGTGCCGTGGGAGGATGCCTTCCGGGCGCTGGAGTCCATCGGTTACCGCGGCCCCATCTCTATCGAGTGGGAGGACGCCGGAATGGACCGACTGTATGGTGCTGCCGAGGCGGTCGCCTTCGTCCGGTCGAAGCTTTGGAAGACCCCAACCGATTCGTTCGACGCAGCGTTCTCGAACCAGTGACGGGTGAATCGGAACCGTCGTTCGCGAGTGTGATTCGTTTGCTTCGTGGGTTGGGACCGAGCCATGCACGACTGCATCGTCGTGGCGACGCCGCCGGAGTCGCTCAGCGGGTTCACGCGCTGAGCGGGAGTTCACCGGCGGGGCGGTCGGTCCTCACGCTTGGCAGAACCACCGAAACGGTCGGGCTTCAAATCGATCAGCTGGCCGCTGATACGGGTGTTCTCGAGGCGCTTCAGGGTGTCGCGCGGGAGGTCGGCGGGCAGCTCGACGAGCGAGAAGTCGGGGCGGATCTGGATCGCGCCGAAGTCCTCGCGGCGTAGGCCGCCCTCGTTCGCGAGCGCCCCGACGATCTGCCGCGGTTCGACCTTGTGGCGACGACCGACCGAGATGCGATAGGTCGTTCGTGCACCGCCACCGCTACGGGGGCCACGATCGGAACGGTCGTTGCGGTCACGTCCCCCACGCTCGGGTCGGTCCTGCGAATCACGCGCGAACCGCGGCTCAGGTGCGGCATCTGGGTCGAGTAGCAGGGGAGTCTCGCCCTGCGCGACGATCGCGAGGGCGGCCGCGACATCCGCCTCGGGTGCATCGTGGTGCGACACGTAGTGCGCCACGATGTCGCGGAAGATGCCGATCTGCACGGGGTCGCCGAGCGCGGCCGTGATCGCGTCGTCGAAGCGCGTGAGGCGCGTGGCGTTGACGTCGTCGACGCTCGGCAGCTTCATCTCGGTCAGCGGCTGGCGCGTGGCCTTCTCGATCGAGGTCAGCATCCGGCGCTCACGCGGGGTGACGAAGCTGATCGCCGCGCCCGTTCGTCCGGCGCGGCCGGTGCGGCCGACGCGGTGGACGTACGACTCGGTGTCGATCGGCAGGTCGTAGTTGACGACATGGCTGATGCGGTCAACGTCCAGGCCTCGCGCGGCGACGTCCGTGGCGACCAGGATGTCGAGCTTGCCGCTCTTCAGCTGGTTAACCGTCCGCTCGCGCTGCGCCTGGGCGACATCACCGCTGATCGCTGCCGCCGTGTACCCGCGGGCGCGGAGCTTCTCGGCGAGCGTCTCGGTCTCGTTCTTCGTGCGCGTGAACACGATCATGCCTTCGAAGTTCTCGACCTCGAGGATGCGTGTGAGTGCGTCGACCTTCTGCGGGTACGACACGATCAGATACCGCTGCGTGATGTTCGCCGAGGTCGTGGTCTTGGTCTTGACCGTGATCTCTTCGGGGTCGTTCGAGGTACTGCGCCGAGATACGGCGGATCTGCGCCGGCATGGTCGCCGAGAACAGGGCGACCTGCTTGGTCTTGGGCGTGTCGGCCAGGATCGTCTCGACATCCTCGGCGAAGCCCATCTTGAGCATCTCGTCGGCCTCGTCCAGAACGAGGTACTTGAGCTCGGTCAGGTCGAGCGTGCCCTTGGCGAGGTGGTCCATGATGCGCCCGGGGGTGCCGACCACGATGTGGACCCCGCGACGGAGCGCGGAGAGTTGCTGGCCGTAGGCCTGGCCGCCGTACACCGGCAAGACGTGCACGCCGCGCAGGTGCGACGCGTACTTCTCGAACGCCTCACAGACCTGGAGGGCGAGCTCACGAGTGGGTGCCAGCACGAGAGCCTGGGGCGTCCTCTGGGAGAGATCGAGGCGCGAGAGGATCGGCAGCGCGAATGCCGCGGTCTTGCCGGTGCCGGTCTGGGCGAGTCCGACCACGTCGCGGCCCGCGAGGAGGGTGGGAATCGTTGCGGCCTGGATGGCGGACGGTGTCTCGTATCCGACATCCTTCAACGCCTTCATCACCGGGTCGGCGAGGCCCAGATCAGCGAAGGTGGGTTCCGGGCGGACAGTATCCGCCTCGGTGGGGGGAATTTCAACAGAAGAAGCCATACAAAGACGGTATCTCGCGAGAGCATGCCACCGCGACCGCGATCTATCGGCCGAAAGACACCGCGGTCGTCGCGGCTCTAGCGCTCGGCGAACAGGCCGAGCGCGATCGACACGAGTCCGGTGACCGCGAGAATCGCGACGGATGCCCACCGGTAGTCCCAGCGCATTGCGCCCGCGTAGAAGTCAGCGACCCGTGCCGAGACGGCGGGGAATCTGGACCACAACCACGCGAGCGCGATGAATGGGCCGATGAGTGCGATCAGGAAAACCGCATAGGCGACCAGGCGCAGGCCGATGTCGGGGCTCAGGCCCGCGGTGACCCGGCCGGTCATGTACATGATGGGGAGCGTGGTGAAGCCGATGACGGCGCAACTCAGGCCGAGGGGAAAGTAGCCGATCGCGCGTGCGCCCTGAGAGCGCACGCGCTGTGGGCGGACGGTGCGGGTGGGGATGCGCCAGGCCCACACCGCGATGGCCCCCGCGGCAATCAGGAACACAGTTCCGACGACGAGGTCGACGGCGCGGCTGAGCAGCGCACGGTCCACGTCGTCTCGCACCGCCGCCACCAGGTTGGTCGGGTCGAACGTCTGCAATAGCGCGAACAACGCCGTTGCGCCGGCGGCAAGACCCGCGACCATCCAGCTCATCCGCGCTGCTACCTGAACGTTGCGGGCGAGCATGTCGGCGGTCGCGCTATAGAGCGCCGGGTTCAGGCCCATCGCGAGTCCGAAGCCGACCAGAGTGGCCAGGGCGAGGGCCCACGTGGTCAGTTCGTGCACGGCCCGATCGTAGCCGCTGGGGTGGCGCCAGACCCGAAACCCCGAGGTTCAGCGAAGGCGCACATCTGTCGCCCGCGATGTCGTCGTCGATAGGGTGGGCTCACCCACGTCACCCCCTGGAGAGGGCATTCGATGCGCGTCCTGGTCACAAGTTCGAGAAATACCTTCGCTCTCGACGCGATACGAAAGCTCGGGTGGACAGGTCACACGGTCGTCGCGAGCGACACCTACGAGGGAGCTGTGGGGAGCCACTCGAAGTACCTCGAGGCACACGAAGTGACAGCGTCGCCCCGCTTTGAGACCGATGCGTTCATCAAAGACATCAATGGCATCGTCGAGCGTTACCAGATCGACCTGATCGTGCCGACATTCGAGGAGGTGTTCTACCTCGCCGCTCGGCGGGCCGACCTCGTCGGCGACGTGCGTCTGTACGCCGGCAGTTTCGACAAACTCGCGCGGTTACACGACAAGGCGAGCTTCAAGCGTCTCGTTTCGGAGGCCGGAGTCCCCGTTCCCGAGACCGTGGTCGCAACGGACGACGCGTCGCTCGCGGAGGCCATCTCGCGCTTTCCCCGTTACTTCGCGCGTGCGGCCTTCTCACGCGGAGGTGTGGGCTTGTTGACGAACACCGGACCTCTGGCCGGGAAGGTCGAGGTCAGCGATTGCCACCCGACTCCCGACCAGCCATGGCTGGTGCAGCCGTTCGTCGACGGACCCATGGTGTGCACATACAGCACGATCGTGAACGGCCGCGTCACGGCGCACTGCACCTATCGTGCGCCCGAGCAGTGGGCCCACAGCACCGGAATCACGTTCCTCGCCGTCGACAGCAGCAAGACGCTCGACTATACGCAGCGCATCGTCGACGCCCTCGATACCGGCTTCACGGGTCAGCTCTCCTTCGACTTCGTCGACAACGACGGCAAGCTGTACGCGATCGAGTGCAACCCTCGACCGACCAACGGGATCATCCTGCTCGGCGCCGAGGAATTCTCACGCGCCCTGCTCGGAGAAGCCGACGAGGTCGTGGTCGTCGAACCCGGGGTCGAACGCGAGGTCAAGCTCGCGGTTCTTGCGGACGCGTTCGTGGAACCGCTCAAGCACCTGCCCACCTCGCTCCACGATCTGATCGACGTGCGGGACGTCGGATCGCAGTGGCACGACTCCATCGCCATGATGTGGAGCCCGGCGACGCTCATCCACGGCGCGAAGCTCAGCCACGGCGACCGCAAGGAGCTGCTCGCGGCGCTCGGCGACGACATCGTCTGGAACGGCGAGCCCATTGCGGGGATGTCCGAGGCGGACGCCGAGGCACTCGAGGCCGTCCACGAGCAGCGGATCTAGTCGAAGCGGTCAGCGCCAGGCGGTCTCGAGCCGGGTCATTGCCCCCAGCGCTCTCGGGAGCAGACCCGCAAGGCCGGGCCGGGGTAGCGCGTCCAGCCGTCGAGCGAGCGCGGGTAACCGGTTCGTGGTGCCGTTCACGACGTGTCGCATCGCGTTGAGCAACGGCGCTGGATGCGTGTCGAGGGCGCTGTGGCCGTTCTCGAGGTCGATGACGGTGGCTTCGGGCAGCTGAGCCGCGAATCGGCGGGCGGCGCTGGGCGGTGTGCGCAGGTCTCGGGACCCCACGAGAAGGACGGTCGGCCAGGCGAAGGAGCGGGCCTCGCGGAGCAGGTCGAACGGCTCGCGAGCAAAGGGCGGGAACCGCTGCGCGAGCGGCGCGTAGGTCCGTGCCGGATCGAGCGGGTGCCCGTCGGGCGTCGCCCCATAGTCGAGCTCGCGGAATCCGATCGCTCCGGCGATCTCGAATTCATAGAAGTACGGGATGCGTGCGATCGATTCGCCGCGCCCCGCATACAGCTCGAGTGACCTCCACGCGGGGCTTCTGGCGCCCGCGAGCCGACCGGCAAGGAGCGGTCGAAGAAGGTCGTCCCCCCCGAGTTCGTAGGCCGCGCGGATCACTTCGAGCAGATGGGTCCCGCCCCGCCCTGTGTCGACCAGGCGACGGACGGACTGCGCGACATCCGTATCAGCGTCCCAGAACAGCTCTCGGATTCGTGCCCGTTCGAGGGCGAGATCGCTGGTTGACTGTAGCGCCGAATCGAGGATCATGCCTCGGACGCGATCGGGGTGCCGCGCGGCGAAGGACGACGCGAGGTAGCTGCCGTACGACGAGCCCACGATGTACGCCGACGGCGCACCCTCGCGATCCATCACCGCGGCGATGTCATCGACCACGTCCTTCACCCACATCGCCGACGGGGGAAGCACGTGGCCCGACACGTCGCGGCGCGAGTGGCCGACCCCTCGGTGCTCGATCATGATGACGTCGAGCCCGCCGTACGTCGCCCTCCGGCGGAAGGGGCGGTAGGGCAGGATCGACGCCAGCCCCGGCCCGCCGGGGATGACGACAAGCGGGGCATCCGTTGGCGGCCCGGACCTCGTGTATGCGAGACCGAACACGGGCCCACGCTCTGTGGCCGGGCGGAGTACCCGCTGAATGCGTGTCACCTCCCGAGCGTATTGCGCCCACATCGCGACCTCCTATTGTTAGCGACGCCGTATTCCTCGATGGGGCGTGACCGACGTGCCCGAGACGTGGACGCAGATCGATGACCGCGAGGTCATCTGCTCGGTCTGGGAACCCGGGGTCAAGGTGACGGGCACGCTCGCGGGCGTCGGGCGGCAGCGCGGGCAGAGAACGTCGGCCTGCGTTAGATCTCGTCGATGCCCTCGACGCCGTAGGGGATCGCTGCGGGCTCGGCCGGCTTCGCTCGGGGTCCGTCACGAAGCAGTTTGGTCTTCTCGCGCATATATGCGATCGCCTCGGGGTTCGGTGGCGGCTGCAGCGTGGAGTGCGTCGACTCGGCGACGAGATTCGAGGCCGCATTCAGCACGAAGTCCGCTTCGATGTCGTCGCCGTCTTGGCCGATGCCACTGATGCGAACGGTGTCGGCCGATTGCTGGGATCCCAGCAGCGCCGCGTACTCGATCAGGCGCTGGCAAGTCTCATCGTCGATGAGGATCGTGCGGTCTGCGAAGGAGATTCGTTTCACGCGATTCATTGTGCAAGAGATCGCGGTTCGTGTCGCGGGACTTGACACGCGCAAAAACGAACACGTGAATGGGGCGACGGCCATGGCGGCAGCAGCGCGTGACAGTGTGGGAGCTATGCCGAAACGTCGTGACCCCCGCACCTACGATCTCGACGACCTGCGCGACCGGGTGCGGCGCGAGAGCGGCGGGGCGGTGGATGACAGCATCCCTCAGCTCGCCGGGGCCGACCCTGAGCTACTCGGCATCGCGATCGCGCTACCCGACGGATCCGTCCGATCGACCGAGCAGGCGGACGTCGCGTTCAGCGTGCAGTCCGCCGTCAAGCCGTTTCTCTTCGCCCTCGCCCTGCTCGACACCGACGGTGACGTGCTCGACCGGATCGGGATCGAGCCGACGGGCGAGGCGTTCGATGCGATCAAACTCGAGAGCGGGACGGGGCGTCCCCCGAACCCGATGGTCAACGCGGGCGCGCTGCTGACCGCGGCCGTCGTCGACGGCGACGGTGTCGAGGGACGGAACGAACGCATTCTGCGCGGCCTATCGGCCTTCGCCGGGCGCGAGCTCGATGCCGACGAGGATGTCGCCCGAAACGAGCACCTGCTCGGGGACCGAAACCATGCACTCGCGCACTTGATGCGTTCGGAGGGCACCCTACGGATCACCGCCGACGACGCCGTCGCGGTCTACGCGCGGGCGTGCGCCGTGCTCGTCGATGCCGAAGCGCTCGCCGTGATGGGCGCGACGCTGGCGTGCGGCGGGGTCAACCCTGCTACCGGCGAGCGCGTCGTGCCCGCTCAGGTCGCGCGCGACGTCGTGTCGGTCATGGCGACGTGCGGTGTGTACGACGGATCGGGACGATGGATGCGCCGCGTCGGCGTCCCCGCGAAGTCGAGCGTCTCAGGCGCGATCGTGCTCTCAGCGCCCGAGACTCTCGGTGCCGCCGTCATCAGCCCGCCTCTTGACGAGCAGGGGACGAGCGTCCGCGGCAGCCGAGCCTGTGACCTGCTGAGCGCCGAACTGAACCTGCACGTGTTCGGGTCGCTGGACGACTGATCAGGTGTTCTGCGGGAACCCCAGGTTGATGCCGCCGTGGCTCGGGTCCAGCCAACGCGCCGTGACCGCCTTCTCACGGGTGAGGAAGTGGAAGCCGCTCGCCATCGATCCAGTGCGGGATGCGCGTGGTCATCGTTCTCGTTTCGTTCGTAGATCGGGTCAGTCCATGACGACGACGGCACGTCCGGTGATCTCGCCCCGGGCGAGGGCCTGATAGGCGGCATCTGCATTGTCGAGTGTGTAGCGGCGCGTGACAAGGCGCGCGGTGTCGAATCCGCCGGCCGCGGCGATGTCGACGACCGCGGGCAGGTCCTCGCGCGTGCGCGCGCCGAAGGATCCGGTGATCGTGTAGCCGCGCCGAACGAGCGGGGTGATCTCGACCTCGGCGGCAGCATCGCCCGCCGCGATGCCGATCGCTACCATCCGGCCGCCGTCGGCGAGCAAGCCGATGGCCTGGTGGAAGGTGGCGGGATGACCGAGCGCCTCGAATGCGACGTCGACACCGAGCCCCCGATCGAGACCGCGGGTGATTTCGCGGACCGCGGCAGCGACATCCGTCTCGCGCGAGTTGACCGTGTGTGTCGCGCCCAGGGCGAGGGCGGCCTCGAGTTTGTCGTCGGCGACGTCGATGGCGATGATCGGGTCGGCGCCCGCGGCGCGTGCCATCTGAACGACTCCGCTACCCACGCCACCGACGGCGACGACCGCGACCGCGTCACCGGGCCGGACATCGCCCGCGCGGTGGACGGCGCCATACGCGGTGAACGCGGCGCAGCCGAGTACGGCCGACGTGACGGGGTCGAGATCGTCCGGCAGCCGCGTCAGCGCGGTGATCGGTACGACCGCGTACTCGGCCAGCCCGCCCATCGAGTACATGGCGAGGAAAGAGCCATCCGGCATCGCGAGCCGGCTCTCGCCGTCGTACAGGGTGCCTTTCAGCCGGTTCTGTCCGAAGAACTCCGCGCACAGGTCGTCGCGTCCGCGAGAGCAGGCGGGGCAATCGCCGCAGGGCATGATGAATGCCCCGATGACCGTGTCGCCGATCGCGAGTGCCGTGGTCGGGGGAGTCTCATCACCGAACGCGACGAGCGTGCCGCTGATCTCGTGGCCCATCACGGCCGGCCGCGGGAAGCGCACCTCACCCTTCATGACGTGCAGGTCGGTGTGGCAGACACCGCACGCGATGACCTTCACGAGCGCCTCTCCTGCCCGCGGCACGGGACGGGGTACCTCGAGGATCTCGAGCCCCGGGCCATCCGCGCGCAGCACGGCGGCCTTCATCGTCTGGGGCGCTGTGGCAGTCATGGTGATCCTCGACGTCATTGTGCAGGGGCGTGCAGACGCTCGCGTTCGCAAGCATGGCAAGTTCACCACGGGCCGGGCAAGCGAGATCGGTGCGCTTGTCGGTGGGTGAAAACGTGTGCTTCGCGCGACTGCTCAGTCGGCCATCGTGCGCAGCTTCGCGGTGAGGCTGCGGAGCGCCTCGAGTTCGTCGTCGCTGAGTCGGGACATCCGCTCGGCGATCGTGCGTGCGTGCTGGGTCGCGACGATGCGGAAGGCGGCTGCGCCTTCCTCGGTCGCACGGACGAGCGCGCCACGACCATCGTCGGGGTCGGCGCATTTCGTGACCAGGCCGCGGGCCACCATGCGGTCGACGAGGCGCGATACGGACGGCTGGCTGACGAGCATCCGTGCGGTCACATCGCGCAGTCGCGCGGTCATCTCGGGTCCCCGGGTCACGGTCAACAACACGTCGTACTCGCCTTGCTCCAGGCCCGTGCCGCGGAAGTCGCCGCTGATCTCGGTGAACACCTCGTGCTGTGCGCGGAACAGACTCTCCCACGCTTCCACGGCGAGGCGGCGGTTCGTCATGCCGTACAGGCTACTTGTCCACGGCCGGTGGCGGGCGGGTCGCAGAGCGCCCGTGTCTAGGCTGGGCCCATGCGTGCACTGCTTCGAACGGGACTGACCGGCGCGTTATCGATCGCGGTGTCGTTGGTCGTCGCTCTGGGCGTGGGTGCGGGTGTCTCGTCGGCATCCGCCGCCGAGCGAAGCACGGGATCGGGTTATGCCGCAGTGGTTCCGATCGACGTCGACGACTTCTCGTTTGCAAGCCTCGACGTTGAATACACCCTGACGCGGGCCGAAGACGGCACCAGCCGGATGCGGGTGGTCGAGACGTTCGTCGCCGTCTTCCCCGAGTCCGACCAGAACCGGGGCATGCGGCGGCTGATCCCCAACAGCTATCTGAACACGCCCCTCTTCCCCTCTCTCGTTTCGGTGACGGACGAGGCAGGTGCCGAGAGGCCCGTCGAGACCGACGACGAAGACGACTTCCTCATCGTGACCTCGCGAGCGGACGACTACATGCACGGCGCGCAGACCTATGTCTTCACGTACGACCTGCAGAACGTCACGCGGGGCTTCGACGACACCGCTACCGACGAGCTGTACTGGGATGTCAACGGCGAGGAATGGGCACAATCGTTCGACCGCGTGGATGCGCGCCTGGTGCTCGACGGCGACCTGGCCCCAGCGGCGACCGGCGACGTCGCGTGCTATCAGGGCTCGACCGGCTCGACGCGATCGCTGCGAGATCCTGATGGCGACCGACTCGGCCGGAGCCGTGGTTACGGCTCGCGCGGGCACCGTTGGCGCCGCGGCAGACGATGACGATCGCGGTGGCCTTCGAACCGGGCACCTTCGCCCCGTTCGATTCGTCTCCCTTTGCTTCGCCGGTCGGATGGTTGCAGGGCGGGGCGACGCTCGTCGCTGTGCTGGCCGTGGTCTGGGCCGCGGTCATCCGGCGGCGTCGGCTGCGTGATGAGCCGGGCCGGCCGACGGTGATCGCCGAGTACGACCCGCCGCCGGGGCTCGACGCGCTCGAGTCGGCGGTGCTGTGGGGTGCGCCGACCAAGGGCATTCCCGCGGAGGTGCTGGAGCAGGCGATCGCGGGCTCGATTCGAATCGTCGAGGGCGAGCGCAAGTGGGGCAGTCAGACGTTCGAACTCGAACTGGTGGACCGTTCGCGGGCCGACGAGAACGGCCGGGAGCTGCTCGACGGGATGTTCCCCGACGGGCAGACGACGTTCACGCTCGGCAAGAGTGACGCTCGGGTGTCGCGAACGGCGCAGAAGATCCTGAAGGAGGCGGATGCGACGCTCGCGGCGATGGGTGTGCGGCGCGAGGTGCCGGGAATTGTGCGAGCTCGGCCAATCCTCGTCGGAGTGCTCGCGGCGGTCGCGTCCGTGATTCTGGGCGTTGTGGGTCTCGAGGGCGGGATCACACCCGCATGGTCTGTTCCGCTGCTCATCGCGGCGCCCATTCTCGCGATCACGGCGGGCGTGCTGGTCTCGCGCCGTCCGCTGACATCGCGCGGGGCTGAGCTGCGCGACCACCTCGCCGGAGTGAAGTTGTTCATCGAGTGGGCGGAGGCGGACCGCATCCGGATGCTGCAGTCTCCGCGCGGCGCCGAGCGCTCGTCGATCGCCGTCGACGATCCGCGCCAGATGATCAGGCTGTACGAGCGCCTGTTGCCCTACGCGGTGGTGTTCGGTCAGGAGAAGAAGTGGGCCGAACACATCGTCGTCTACTACGGCGACTCGACGCCCGGTTGGTACTACGGCACGAGTGCGTTCAGCGCGGCTGCCTTCTCATCGAGCATCTCTTCCCTGTCGACGAGCTCGTCAACGGCGTCGACCTCGGGTGGGTCATCCGGCGGCGGTGTCCGCGGGCGGTGGCGGTGGCGGAGGTGGCGGCGGCGGGGTGTAGTCGCCTCCGGCGTGAGCTCCGCGCAAGAGTAAGGGCCGGTCAGAGAAGCTTCTGACCGGCCCTTGTCCCTTGCACCAAGAGTGTCCTGCAATCACATGTCGGGAGCTGCCACAGCAAACAACTTCCGTGCTTGCACTCTATAACGGCGAGGTAACGATGGGCAAGGATTGTCGTTATGTTTCTGTGATTTCCTGACACGTCCTCAGGCGCTGCCCGTCGTGATGGTCCCCATGGGGCGTCGTCACTCAGCTTCGGTCGCGGGCGTCCAGGCAAGCCACTGATTGCCCTCGTGAGCGATGGCCCAGTCATCGCACAGCAGTACCGAATCGATCGAATACACATCGATGTCGCTCTCGACGTCCATGGTCGGCGAGGACGTGCGCGGGACCGCTTCGCAGCCCTCCGGCTCGGTCGCGGAGTCGTAGCGGACCGTCATGGTGTTCTCCGCCCGGGTGGAATCCACCGCCGTGATCG
This sequence comes from uncultured Actinomycetota bacterium, assembly GCA_963740165.1. Lineage (GTDB taxonomy): Bacteria > Actinomycetota > Actinomycetes > Actinomycetales > Microbacteriaceae > Microbacterium. The sequence continues at coordinate 97,555 of CAVUDC010000007.1, forward strand.
CTTGTGCGTCGGCGGGAAGCCAGCTCGCGATGCCGGAGTGCTCCCGTGCAAACTCCGTCGCGTTCGTGAAGTTGGTCTCGACGCTGCCGTGTGCCGCTGCGTCGTATGCCGTGCAGCCGCCGAGGATCAGGACGATGGAGACCAAGCCGAGGGCCGCGAGGCCCGGGGCAGGGGAAGTTGTGTTCATGCTTCCACGCTACGAATCCCGTGCACGGGGGTCGTCCGGCGAAGGGATGACCCGGCCTCAGTCGTGAGGATGACTCGGCTGGGATCGGTCTGCGGATGGGCGCACGTGGTCGTCCCCTGACGGCACGATCAATGAGTTATAAGTTGTGCACAACTAAATTGCGTGCAATGCTTCTGCATATGACCGCATCGCAGAACGCCGATCGCCGGATCATCGATGACATGCTGTGCTTCTCGCTCTATGCGGCCAGCCGTGCGACGACCCAGGCCTACCGACGCATCCTGAAGCCGTGGGGGCTGACGTATCCGCAGTACCTCGTTCTGGTCGAGCTGTGGGAGCACGAGCCGCGCACAGTCGGCGAGCTCGGGGGCGACCTGGCGCTCGATTCGGGAACTCTTTCGCCCCTGCTCTCGCGGCTCGAGAAGCTCGGTCACGTCGCTCGCACACGCTCGAGCGATGACGCGCGCGTCGTGTCGATCCATCTGACCGCTCAGGGGCATGCGCTCCGCGACGAGCTTGCTCACGTGAGCGACGAGATCCGCCGTTGCCTCGCCGTTTCACCCGCCGCCGCGCGCGCGTTGCTCGCCGATCTGCATGCGTACACGGATGCCGTGGATGCATCTATCGCCGCTGCATCCGCGTAGAGCCGCTGCCAAACCAAACGTCCACCCGATCGTCACACAACGAAGAAGGAAGCTCCGCCATGGAAACGCTCTACACCGCAGAAGCCCTCGCAACCGGCGATGGCCGCAACGGCCATGTCGCAACGGTCGGCGGGCTGCTCGACGTCGACGTCCGCGTGCCGAAAGAGATGGGCGGCTCCGGCGACGCGCTCAACCCCGAACTGCTCTTCGCCGCGGGCTACGCGGCGTGCTTCCACAGCGCTCTGCTGAGCGTCGCGCGCAGCCAGAAGGTTGCGCTGCACGACACGAGTGTCGGCGCGCGCGTAGGAATCGGATCGAACGGCCAGGGCGGGTTCGGCCTGTCGGTCGAACTCGAGGTCGTTATTCCCGACGTTCCCGCCGAACAGGCACAGTCTCTGGCCGATGCCGCGCACCTGGTCTGCCCGTATTCGAACGTGACGCGGGGCAACATCGAGGTCGTCGTCCGGGTCGTTGAGGACTGATCCCCGCGGCTTGCCGCACACACGGTGAAGGGCCGGTCAGAGAGGCTTCTGACCGGCCCTTGTCCCTTGCACCAAGAGTGTCCTGCAATCACATGTCGGGAGCTGCCACAGCAAACAACTTCCGTGCGTGAACTCTATAACGGCGAGGTAACGGCGAGCAAGGGTTCGTCGTTATCTTTTTGTGATTTTTTCTGCGGCTGTCGGTGGTCATGCGCACTGTCAGCGCTGCCACGCAGCTTGTCAGTGGCTGCACGGATGTTTGGTGCGGCCAGGAATCTTGTCAGCGGATCCGTCCCGCGGTGGAGTTGCAGCAAGGATGCTGCTTCTACCCTGGGGCGTATGAGCGAATTCCTCGGGTGGGGTGCAATCGGGATCGTGCTCGCCATCCCGATCGTCTTTGGGGTGGTGGGAATCGCAACACGCCGGCGCCATCATGCTGGCGATGCCACGGCACCCTCATCTGCGGGTTTGCTCGGATTCGACGAACTCTTTCACCCGTCTGCTCATAACGCGCGGATCGAGTGGGAGGCCGAGCAGGAGATTCCCGCCCCGGCGCCGACGCCCGACAAGGGGCCGGGTGTCATCGAGGCTGGCAGCAGGATCGTGATTGAGGTCTCTGAATGAGGGCGTCATGCTGAGCCTCCGGCAGCGCGCGGATGTCGACATTTCGACGGTGATCGGTTGGATTCCCGATGCGAGGGCGCTGTACCTCTTCACGGGATCCCGGTTGGTGTGGCCGCTGACAGTGGATCAGCTGGCAGCCATGACCGTGACTGGTGACGTAATCGCGTTTGTGATGGTCGACGATGGGTCGCTTCTGATCGGACACTTCGACCTGTCGCTGGCTGACGAGACGGCGCGGATCGGCAGAGTGATTGTCGATCCCGCCAAGCGCGGTCGCGGCTACGGCGGCGCGTTGGTGGGCTTGGCTGTAGAGAGTGCTCGGTCGTTCGGCGCGAGGCGGATCGCGCTGAACGTGATCGCCGACAACGCGCCGGCCGTTGTAATTTATGAGCGAGCCGGGTTCCAGCACCTGCCCATGGGCGACAGGCCCGACGTTCGGTCCATGGCCCTCACCCTCTGACTCTCCGGTGTTGCTTCGGCATTTCGGTGTTAGGGCGAGGTGGCCGGTCGCGCCCTAGCAGTGTGGGCGTGTTGACGGCCGCAGACCTAATGCCGCTTCGGCCACGTCGCATAGCTGCAGGGAACCGAGCCCCATAGGTGACGTGGCTCGCCTGTCAGCCGCGCCCCGGACTGGTCGATTCCGAGCTCCGAGGCCACGTCTGCGATCGTGGGGTCTCCTCGTTTGGAGGCAGCGAGTACTGCTTCGGTGATCATGACGTCTCGCCCAAGGTCTGCGAAGACGGGGCTGCTGATCTGATTCGCTCGACGAGCCCAATGCCGAACGAAGCGGAAGAGTATCTCGCCGGGGCCGGCTGCGTGTCCCGTCATGAGTTGGTCTCGGTGAGTGCGAGCTCGCGGTAGAGGTAGGCGAACTGCAGCGCCTCGTGAAGCGACGGAAACCGGATGGCTGCGGAGACGAGATCCTCGCTGGAACGGAACATCGGCTTCGACGACTGACAAAGTGCGTGGCATAACCGCTCTCGTCGGCCAAGCCGCCGATCCCGGAAGTTCGCGTTGGCCTCGATCGTCTCGGTGGCCTTCGCTGTAATCCACACTGCGTACCGTGGGCGACGGGTACTCGATAACTTGCTCCGGGTCGAGCTTGTAGCCATGTGTGAGGAGGAGCCATTCCGTTGAAGTGACGGCGCTGTCGGGCGAACCGGGGCCGAGCCGCACGGCGCGGATCGGCAATCTGCTTGCCTCTTGGGCTGTTCGATAGCTGATGCCGAATCGATGGCCTTCGCTACTGCCTACGATCTGCACGTGGGGCCGCGGGCCCATCGAACTCGGGGTGAACGTAATCGCGTCCGAACGACACGGTCTCAAGGGTGATGCGCTGCTCATGCTCGTCTGCGAAAGATTCGTTCTTTGCGTATGCGCGAACGTGAGAACGCGCAACGGGCAATTCGTGTAGGAGCAGCAAGAACGCGTCGCCCGAGTCCTCCGAACTGGCGTCTGCGGCATTCGCGACATTCCATCGGTGCGCGAGGGTGTCAGGACTTCAAACGCACAACGATGTTTCCTCGTCGCGTATCGAGCGTTTGATCCCGGGTGTCGGAATCATATGTCGGATGTCAGTCCTACCCTCTGGCGTATGCAGGTCAGATCCGAGACGGCGCGCGTGCTGATCACCGTGAAGGCATCTCCCCAACCATCCGCGAAGTATGGGGACACCGTGTGCGTTGCCGGTATCCGTGTTGATGCCGGGCGTGCTGACTGGATCCGTCTGTACCCGCTCGCGTTTCGCTGGATAGGGGTCGAGCATCAGTTCAAGAAGTTCGATCTCATCGATGTCGAGGTGCGTCGTGAGACCAAAGACACCAGACCCGAGAGCTACAGGCCGGACATAGACAGCATCCGAGTTGTCAAACACCTCAACGATTGGAAAGATCGACAGCCCTACATGGAGCGAGTTGAGCGCACGTCAACGTGCGCTCTCAGCGCCGCGGCATCGGTTCGCCATGATGCGCCGTCACTCGGAATGGTTGCGGTCAAGTCGCTCCACCGGCTGAAAGTCGAACCATTCAGCGGGTGGAGCGATGCGCAGAAGGCACGCATCGCTGCCGCTGCCAACCTTGCGCCATTGTCGCTTTTCGGTGACGTGACGAAGACCCCCACCGAGTTGAAAGCACCGAGGTTTATCGCCCGCTACGAGTACTACTGCACAGCTGGCGGGTGCCCCCGGCACGTCGGCCAGATCCTCGATTGGGAACTCACTGCCTTGCAGGGGCGACTGATCCACGAGCCCGAGGCCACTGCAATTCAGCAGATTGAGCAGAAGTTCCAGGCTCAGATGTTCGCCACGGGACGACAGACCTCGTTCTTCATGGGCAACTTTGAGGACGCTCGCAAGCGCCACAGCTTCAGCGTTCTCGGCGTGTATTACCCGCCGGAAGGCATCGCTACGCGCGTCGGTCTGTTCGACCTAGACGAGCACTGATGACTGGACGTCCGACACTGCGGTGATGACCTGCTGGCGGTGGCAGTGCGATTCGTCCGCTTCGTAGCACAGCACGGCAACGGTGTGACGCTCGGCTAGAGCTGCCAGCTCGAGCACCGCCGCGGCGCCGTCACCGCTGCTGATCATTTCGCAGTAGCTCACGCGCGCCGCGATGCCCTCGTCTGACGCGGCGTCGGCGTAGGCGGGACGATTCTCCTTCGGATTGCCGAGCCGACGGTCGTGGATGTAACGGATGCCTGCGGCCGACATCGCCTCCGACAGTGCGCGCTTGGACAGCCCAGGCTTACGAGACAGGGGGGTCAATCGAATGTCGACCAGCACCTCGACATTGTCCGAGTTGAGTTGCTCAACCAACTGGTCGACGCTGATTCCTTCGTATCCGACACCGATCACGCGGTGCTCCTTTCCGGTTGATCGGGAACGCGCGCGTTGCGCACGGACTCGACAGGCTGTCGAGCAAGTTTTCGCACCACTCCGGGCGACGAACTCATTCCCGCAGGCGACACACGTATGTGTGCTGCCGCGTCTGCGGAGCTGTTCGTGTCGAACCTGGCGAGCCATCGTCATGAGTGAGTCATCACTCCTGTTGGCAAGCTGCACGTAACAAATGTAACTGTTACACCTGTTACATCTGCCTCCTTTGGGTTCCGGAGTGGCAGTACACGAGCGCAACTGTTGGTGTGGCTAGATCTGCCTATCTGGACCACGACCTTCCGGCGCGTCGTGCGTCGATGCATCCGTCGCGAAGAGTTTTTGGAACGGGAACATCGAACAGCCGTTTCGGCGCAGCCTGACAAACCCCGAACACATCGTCCGGTGGGCGGTGTCGAGGCACCACAAGTACCGCGATCGCGTTACTCGGCTGGACGCCGAGACGCCCGGGTTGTCGGTCGTGCGTTTGCCCTCGCGGGGTGACATCGAGTTGTGGGTCCGTGGATCGCTTGCGCTATCGGTCGGATGGCCTCCGGATGCCAATCAGAACGAGTGACCTGCCGGGTTGCTGGCTCACCTAACGGGCGCCACCGGCGCCACAGCCAATGCATCCGCGCCGCGCGCCGCGGCATCCGCATCGCGGAGCTTCGGCTTACGCGGCCACCAGAAGGCATCCTTCGTGATGAACGCGAGCGCGGGAACGACCACCGTGCGGACGAGCAGCGTGTCGATGAGCACGCCGATGCAGACGATGATGCCGATCTGGGTCAGCGTGATGAGCGGCAGCACACCGAGCACGGCGAACACCGCGGCCAACAGGATTCCGGCGCTCGTGATCACGGCGCCCGTCGCGGCAAGCGCGCGAATCATGCCCTGTGTGATGCCCAGGTGGTCGGACTCCTCCTTCGCCCGCGTCACGAGGAAGATGCTGTAGTCCACACCGAGCGCAACGAGGAACAAAAAGCTGAAGAGCAGAACGTTTGTGTCGATGGCGGGGAAGCCGAAGAGCGGGGTCTGGAAGAGCCACCAACTCAGGCCGATCGCCGAGAAGAAGCTCGCCACGACCGCAAGGAGGAGCAGCAGCGGAGCGACGAGCGCTCGCAGCAGCACGACGAGGACGATGAGCACGAGCACCAGGATCAGCGGGATGATCAAAGCCTGATCGCGGGCCTGCGCGTTCGTCACGTCGAGGGCTTGGGCGTCGAGCCCACCCACGAGCCCCTCGCCGGTGCCGACGCTGTCGAGGGCCGCGCGCATCCGCTCGACCGTGGCGAATGCCTCCTCGGTCTCGGCGTTCGCGCCGAGCGTGACGTCGATCCGGGCGAGGTCGTCTGTCGTCTCGCCGGTCGCCGCGGAGTCGACGCCGTCGAGGGCGGCCAGCGCACCCTCGGCCTCTTCGGCTTCGTCCAGGGGAACAATGACGAGGGAAGGCGAGGTCGTTCCGGCCGAGAAAGCCTCGGCGAGGACCTCCTGCCCCTGAACGGCCTCGGGCTTCTGCAGGAATCTGTCGTTCTGCGAGAGCCCGGTCTGGACGAAGAACAGCCCGCTGGCCATCACGCCGAGCACGATGAAGCCACCCGTAGCCACGATGACCGGACGCTTCGAAACCGCACGCCCGAGCTTGCCCCAGACGCTCCGGGCAACGGCATCGGGTGAGCCGAAGCGCGGGATGTAGGGCCAGAAGAGCCCACGCCCGAACAGCACGAGTGCCGCGGGAAGGACGAACAACGCGAAGATCATCGCGACGACGATGCCGACGGCGCACGCCAGCCCGAGTGCCCGGTTGCCGGCGAGCTCGGCGAGAAGCAGGGTCAGCAGCGCGAGCGCGACGGTAGAGCCGCTCGCGATGATCGCGGGGCCCGCGCCGCGCAGGGCGCGCTGCATCGCGACCCGGCGATCCTCGTGCAGGCGCAACTCGTCGCGATATCGCGCGATGAGCAGCAGCGCGTAGTTCGTTCCCGCGCCGAAGACGAGCACCGACAGGATTCCGGTGACGGATGCATCGAGTTGCACGCCGACCGCGCTCGCCACCTGTCGCGCGACGATGCCGGCGAGCCCATCCGCGACCCCGATAACGACGAGCGGGACGAGCCACAGCCAGGGGCTGCGGTAGGTGATGAGCAGCAGCACGGCCACGACGATCACGGTTGTCAGAAGAAGGGTGAAGTCGGCCCCCGCGAAGACGGCAGCGATATCGACCTCGAACCCCTCGGCACCCGTCAGATAGACCCGCACCCCGTCGAGATCCGCGGATGCCGCGTCCCGGAGTTCCTGGGCGCGCTCGCTCTGCGCGGCGACGTCCGACTCGGGTTCGAGTGGCACGACGACCAGGGCGACCGTCCCGTCGTCCGAGACCTGCGCGGGAGGAACGAATCCCTCGCGGGAGAGGTCCGCGAGCTCGCCCATGGCGTTCTCGTTGATCAGCGCGAGCGTGCCGGCGTCCAGTTCGCCCTCTTCGGACGCGAAGACCAGCAGGGCCGAGGTGTCGTCGGCGCTCGGGAACTGTTCCCGCAACTGATCGACCTGGACGGACTCGGCGCTGTCGGGCAGGCCGACCGAGGGTGCTGTTTCGGACTCTTCGCCCCCCGCGATGCTGAAGAGCGCGGCCGCTGCGAGAGCCGCGAGAACGAGCACGATCCAAGACGTCTTGGCGGATGTGATGAAGCGCAGCAAGCCGTTCATGAGGATTCTCCACGTCTGTGAAAGTAATTTGAAGTTCAAACTATATGACTATCGAATGAATGTAGCGATATCGTGGAACTCATGCAACCGAGGCACGGCGAGGGTCCAGGCGCGGACGCGTCCGGGTTCTCTCCGACCCGTCCGGCCACGGCGTTGTTGCGCGAGTTCATCGAGCTCACCGACCAGTTCGAGCGCGCGATAGCAACCGAGCTCGAGGTGAATCCGACGGATCTGGCGGCGATGGAGCATCTGCTCATGGGCGGTCCGCTGGGCCCGACCGAGCTGGCGCGGCGCGTGGGCATCTCTGCCGGCGCCGCGACCACGTCGATCGACCGCCTCGTCGCGCTCGGTCACGTGACGCGCGAGCCCCACCCCACCGATCGCCGCGGCACTCTGGTCGTACCGCAGCCGGCGTCGCGCGACCGGGCGCTGGGACGGCTCATGCCGATGATCATGGGTATTGATGCCGAACTCGACTCGTTCACCGAGGCCGAGCAGGAGCTCATCACCCGGTATCTGCGTCAGGTGGTCGAGCGGTTGCGGACGCACGCTCGTCCCCGGGCATCCGAAGCCGAAGGATGAGAAGGCGCTCCGCCGGTCAATCCATCCAGAGCCGCTCGATCGGGATGTCCTGATCCAGGATGCGTGTAGCCGCCCGATGTCCGGAGTACATCGCCGCGGTCACGGTGGCCGGGTCATCCGTCCACGTCGCCTCGCCCGCCAGGTGCAGGACCCCGCCGATCGGGGTGGCCAGGGCGTCGTGATCGTCGGTCGTCGACCCGAGCGTCATGTATGCGTACGAGCCGCGGGCGAACGGGTCATCCTGCCAGCTGGTGATGTGCACCTGAGTCGGTTGTTCGACGCGATCGCCGTACAGCCGACGCAGCTGGACGAGCACGGACTCGACGATCCGTTCGGTTGCCCAGTTTCGTGTCTCGATGCCCGCGGGTCCCGCCGCGAAAGTCAGCAATGTGGGCTCGCCGTGCAGGGCGGTCAGGTCGTACCAGGAATGCCACCAGCGACCTTCGGGGCCTTGCTGGCGGATCGCGTAAACGTCCTCGTCCCAGAACTTCGTCGGGAAGCGTAGGAACACCTTCTCGAAGGCGTTCATGGTCAGGCGTCCGAGGGCACCCGCCACGGGTTCCGGCAGGGTGGGCTCGATCGTGAAGTCCTCGGACTGAAGCACACCGACCGGCACCGTGACCACCGCGTCACGCGCAGCGAACACTCCGCGATCGGTCGTCACGACGACTCCGTCGGCGCTCCACTCGACGCAAGACACCACGTGCTCGAGTCGCACGTCGAGCCCCTCCGCCAAGCCCGTGGCCAGGGTGTCGTACCCCTGCGGGAACACCACTTCGTCGCCGTCGATCGAGTCGTCGTCGAGCCCGTGGGCTGCGAGGTCCTCGATCCACGCGCCGTACTGCTCTTCGGCGCGGTGCTCGAGATACTCGCGCACGCGCTGGGTGCGCTCCGCGTTCCAGCCATGCTGCGCGAGAGCCGCCTCGGTCACGTCGCGGTACGAAGCATCCGGAGCCGAACCGGCGATCACGTCGACGAGAGTCGCGTCGACGGCATGGATGTCTGATACATAATCCCGTGCGGCGGCGTCCGAGAGGCGACGCCCGTCGGGCCCGTAGTGGGCGATCGGGCGACTGTCGGGCTGGTACCCGCCGACCGTGAACTCGACCATCGGCATTCCGAACGCTTGCGCGGCGGCCGCGACGGGGGAGTCGGTGATTCCGTGGATCCAGGATGCGCCCAGGTCGGTGATGAGCCCGTCGCTGCGGTCGGTGTGCACGCGGCCACCCACGCGGTCGCGCGCCTCGAGGATCACGACGCGGCGGCCGGCTCTCGTCACGAGGCGCGCCGCGGTCAGCCCCGCGATTCCCGCGCCGACGACGATCGTGTCGAAACCGTCCACGGCTAACCCTCTCTCGCCGCGCCCTCGTGGCGCGGTCCCGACGCTATCGCTCCGGCGCTGTCGAGCGCGAGGATTTGTCGGTCCAGCGTCGCCGAGTTATACCCCCAGGGGTATGCTAGTCTGAGCCGGAAGGCCGAGAGGGGGTCAGTCATGCCGAAGATCGTGATCGTCGGCGGTGTCGCCGGGGGAATGAGCGCCGCCGCTCGCGCGCGGCGCCTCGACGAATCAGCCGACATCATCGTGCTCGAGCGCGGCCCCCACGTGTCGTTTGCGAACTGCGGACTGCCCTACTTCGTCGGCGGTGAGATCGTCGATTCCGCCGAGCTCCTCGTGCAGACCCCAGAGTCACTCCATGCGGCGCTCGCGCTGGATGTTCGTCCCGGGCACGACGTCATCGCCGTCGACACCGCCGCGAAGAACGTGACCGTGCAGACCGCGAACGGTCTCGAGGTCATCGACTACGACGCCCTCGTGCTCGCTCCGGGTGCGGCCGCGGTCATCCCCGAGATCCCCGGAATCACCTCGCCCCGGGTGCGGACGCTCCGCACCGTCGACGATGCCCTCGCGCTGCGGCAGACCATCACGGGGGGCGCTCGCCGTGCCGTCGTGCTGGGTGCCGGGTTCATTGGTGTCGAGGCCGCCGAAGCACTGGCCGCGAGCGCGCTCGAGGTGTCGATCGTGCAGAGCTCGGCGCATCCGCTCAGCCCTTTCGAGCCCGAACTGGCATGGCTGGTCTCGCAAGAACTGCGGGCGATCGGGATCGACCTGCGCGTCGGCACCGCTGCGACGGCGATCAAGCCGGGCGCCGAGCACGACATCGTCACGCTGGCGGATGGCTCACGCCTGCCCGCCGACATGATCGTGCTTTCCGTCGGAGTGCGCCCCGACACGGCCGTCTTCGAGCGGGCCGGAATCGCCTGTGAGCGCGGTGCGATCGTGGTGGACGACCACGGACGCACGAGCGTGCCCGGCGTGTGGGCCGTGGGAGACGCGACGCTGAGCGTCGACCCGATCACGGGCGCCCGCCATCCGGTCGCCCTCGCGGGGCCCGCCAACCGTGCCGGCCGGCTCGTGGCCGACGACATTCTGCGCCCGGCGACGGCGCGCGCGATTCCGCCCGCGCTCGGCACCGCGATCGTCCGCGCGGGGTCGCTGACCGCGGCGCTGACCGGAGCGAATCGCGCCGCTCTTCGGGCGAGTGGTACACCGCACACCACCCTGCACCTGCACGCCAATCAGCACGCCGGGTACTTCCCGGGCGCCAGTCAGATCCACCTGGTCGTGCACATCCATCCCGACAGTGGGCGGCTGCTCGGTGCGCAGGCGGTGGGTCTCGAGGGCGTCGACAAGAGAATCGATGTGCTGGCCACCGCGATCCGCGCGGGCATACGGGTCGACGAACTCATCGATCTCGACCTGGCTTACTCGCCGCCCTACGGACAGGCGAAGGATGCGGTCAACCTGACCGGCATGGTGGGCGAGAACGTGCTGAACGGAATGCTGTCGCTCTGGTACGCGGAAGATCTCGACGACGTCATGGCGACCTCGCTCGTGCTCGACGTGCGCCGCGACGACGAATGGGTTATGGGACACCTGCCCGGGGCGCTGCACATTCCCCACACCGAGCTGCGCGAACGCATCGATGAGGTGCGCGAGCGCGCGGCCGGGCGACCGGTGCGCGTCATGTGCGCCTCGGGCGTACGATCGGCGATCGCCCACCGCGTCGTGGCTCAGGCCGACATGGATTCCGCATCGCTCTCGGGTGGCATCCTGACCCTTCAGGCCTCGCTCGGCGCTCGCTCGCGCGACGTCCTCGCGGTCGACAACGTCGCCCGTTGATCTGACTTTTTCACGCCCCCGACTTTCGGAGATATGCCATGTGCTACGCGGTGACCTGTAAGAAGTGCGGCAAGACGACGTGGTCCGGCTGCGGCCAGCATGTCGACCAAGTGATGCGCTCGGTACCGCGGTCGAATCGGTGCGAGGGGCACGCGAACGAGCCGTCCTCCGGGTTGTTCGCGCGACTCTTCGGCCGCTGAGGTCGTCGCTGGGTCGAATCAGGCCAGGGTGAGAAAGAGCTTCTCGAGTTCGTCCGGCGTCATCGACTCGTCCTGCGGGTCGGCGATGCACGTGCGCATGGCCGACGCGACGATGGCGTAGCCGGCCCGGTCGAGGGCCTTCGACACCGCGGCCAGCTGGATCACGATGTCGCGGCAGTCGGCACCCGACTCGACCGCGTTCACGACGGCGGTCAGCTGACCCTGGGCGCGGTGAAGGCGGTTGACGATCTTGCGCTGCTGCGCGATCAGTTCGGTCTCACGGTCGTCCGTCGATTCGGATGTCGCGGGTGCGTTCACGGCGGGCCTCCCGGTGTCGCGCGCCGACGGCGTCGCGTGTTTCACGCCATTATCCCACGAAAACTGGATACCCCGCTGGGTATTCTTGACCGGAACCGAGACTAGAGTTGCGCCTTGTGCATCCGATCAGCATCCCGAGCCCTGACCCGGTCTTCTCCCAGTTCTCCCTCGGGCCGCTGACGATCCACACTTACGCGTTGTGCATCATCGCGGGAATCATCGCCGCGGTGCTCATCACGCAGCGCAGGCTCGGCAAACGCGGCGCCGAGCCGGGCACCGTCCTCGATGTCATCATCTGGGCCGTGCCGCTCGGTATTGTCGGGGCGCGTTTTTATCACGTGTTCACGCACGTCGGCGACTACTTCTACCCGGGCTCGAATTTCTGGGCGATCTTCGCGATCTGGGATGGCGGCAACGCCCTCTACGGGTCGCTGCTCGGCGGGGCGGTCGGTGCGTGGATCGGATGTCGCATCGCCGGCATCCGGCTGTGGTCGTTCGCTGACGCGCTCGCCCCCGCGATGTTGGTGGCGCAGGCGATCGGTCGCCTCGGCAACTGGTTCAACCATGAGCTGTTCGGCTTGCCGACCACCCTGCCGTGGGGTCTCGAGATCGAATCGTCGAACCCGAAGTTTCCCGAGGGGCTCGCCGAGGGCACGCTCTTTCACCCGCTGTTCCTCTACGAGATGATCTGGAACCTCGTCGGCGTCGCGATCATCTTGCTGCTCGAGCGACGCATCGCGCTGCGTTGGGGCAAGGCTTTCGCGGTTTACCTCATCTGGTACGGCCTCGGTCGCAGCTGGCTCGAGGCCATTCGCATTGATCCGACGAGCGATGGGCTCCTCGGCGTACCCGCCAACGTGTGGGCGTCGTTCGTGGCGATCGGCCTAGGCATCGCGCTGTTCATGATCCAGAGCATCCGTCATCCGGAGCCCGAGACGAGCATCTTCCGCGACGGTGCACAGCCACCGCGAGATGCCGCGGTCGAACCGGCAGTGGAGGATCGTGCATGATCGCGCGATTCGAAGAGCTCGACTGGCAAGAGACGCGGATGGGGGAGCTGACCCTCCGTCGCCGCACCGACAGCGAAACCGGCGAACTCATCTACGAGGTCAAGCTCGGCGATGAATATCTCATGTCGAGTCTGTTCACGGTCGCAGAGGAAGAGCTGGCGCGCCTCGGACTCGCGGCCACCGACGGCGACTCGCTCGCGATCCTGGTCGGCGGGCTCGGTCTGGGGTACACCGCCGTGACCGCGCTCGCGGACACTCGCGTCGCCCGCCTCGACGTGATCGATGCCCTCCCTGCGGTGATCGGATGGCACGAGCGACACCTTCTTCCGGTGTCGAATGCCCTCGTGGACGATCCCCGGACGACGCTCGTCCACGACGACTTCTTCGCGGTGATGCGGCGTCCCGCCGAGCCGGACGAGGCGCCGTACGATGCCATTCTGCTCGACGTCGACCACTCGCCCCGGCACACCCTCGACCAGAGTCATGCCGATTTGTACACCGCGGCGGGGCTCGGGCGTCTCGCCGATCGTCTGACCGAGCGGGGGATCTTCGCTCTGTGGTCGGACGATCCGCCCGACGCCGAATTTCAGGCGGTGCTCGCCTCGGTATTCGACGAAGCGCTGGCCCACGAGGTGACGTTCGACAACCGCCTGACGGGCGGTACCTCGTCGAACACCGTGTACGTCGCGCGGCGCCGGTCAATCTGACGCGTCGGACGCGGCACGGCAGAATGGGTCAGGATGGACGACCAGCCGATCGACGAGCTCCGGATGCTGCGGGCCCGGGCGTACGGCCCGGATCCCGACATCCACCACGACCCGTCGGCCCTGGCCCGTTTGCAGGACCTCGAACGTCTCGCTCGCGGACCCGAGATTGAGCAGCTGCCGCCGAAGCCTCCGCTGCCCGTGCCTACCGAGCCTGTTGTCGATGTCGAGCCGCTCATCTCGGCGGAGCCGTCCTCTGACGAGGTCGCGGATGACTTGGTTGCGGACTCGGTTGCGGATGACTCGGCTGCGTCAGAGCCGCTGGCCGGGCGAGTCGGGAAGTGGTCGAAGAAGCGCATCGCGATCACCTGGCTCGCGTCGCTGGCGGCGGCGATCCTCGTCACTGCCACCGTCACGGGCTTCGTTTCGCGGCGCATCCAGGCTGACCCGCGCGAGATCGCCGTGCTGGGTGTCGACGCCTTCGCCGAGTGGCCGGAATTCTTCGGGAACTTCACGGAGGACGGCGAGCGCGAGCCAGGCCTGCCCGAGGGTGCGATGGCGTTCCAGAGCTTCCACGGCCTGGCCCCCTTCCGTATGCCCAACGGGGGGTTCGCCGATGGAAGAGATCAGACCTGTCTGGCGGTCGTCGATCTGGCCGCGGTCGACAACGATTCCAGCTCCTTCAGCGGGGCGTACTTCGGTGGATGCGCCGCAGGCGCATTTGCCGCAACGGCCGAGATCGTTATCGCTTCCGGACAGAGCCTCCCCGACGAACTACTCGAGGCCTTCCCAGAAGGAACGGCCCTTCAGTTTGTGCTCGAGGGCGACGAGGTCGTCGTCCTGAGCGACGAGGACTGAGTACCTAGGCCTTCGGTGGCGGGTGGTGCGGAATCGGCCGTGGCGGTCGCGCACGCTCGGAGTTGATGATGGGCCCCGTTCGGGGCGACCTATCCGGCGAAGCCCCGCCGCGAATCGCGATCCGGCGGCCACTGATTGTGACCGGACGTAGACGAATCACGTAAGGTTTGCCGCCCGAGTTCACCGACGCGAGCCGCAGGACACCGGATGCCTCGATCTCGGCATCCGTTGCCGCATCCACGTCCGTTTCCAAGCGCGCAGCGCTACCACGAGCGACAACACTCCAGCGGTATTCGTCGTCCTCACCGTCGACCTCGATCGCGGCCTCGGGGTGCTCGGCGATGACGCTGAGCTTCGATCCCTCGGCCGAGCGGGCGTACAGCGCGCCGTCGTGCGCGAGGACATTGAGGGGAAAGACATCCGGCATCCCGTCCGCGCCCGTGACGGCGAGACGCCCGATAGCGGGATCGGCGAGCAGACGCCAGCATTCCGCCGGGCTCAGTCGTTGGAAGGCGTGTGCTCCCGACGCCCCGGGTCCACCATTCGATCGAGTCATCGCACGCGCCTCCGTTCGATCACTTCGATTCAACTCCGTTGACCCGCGCACCGCTAGGGGTCAACCCCCCGAATGAAGAAGTCGAGCGCGGCTAGGGTCATGGCCCATGACGGACGAATCGCGAGTGCCCGTGTCTCTCTCACTCGATGCCTGGTTGGATCGCCTCTCGCAGCGTGGCGGCGAGCCGGGCGGTGGGGCGGCCTCGGGCGTGATGATGGCGATCGGAGCCGCGCTGCTGCACATGGTCGCGGCATACACCCCCGACGACGAACGCGCGCAGCAGAGCGGCCAGCGCTCGATCGAACTGCGCGTGCAAGCACTTCAGACGGCGGAGGATGACGGGGTGCGCTCGGCCGCCCTGGGCGCGGCGCTCGCGGCCGAGTCTTCCCCAGAGCGGGACGAGCGGATCGTGGCGACGGGCACGGCCGGTGCCGAGTCATCCGCGACTCTGGTCGGGATCGGTGCCGCGCTCGTCGCCGAACTGCGCGTGCTCGCCGACCGCGGCAACTCGCACCTGATCGCGGATGTCGCGGTCGCGGCGGAGGCGATCGGCGCGGGCCTCGGTGGTGCGCTGACGAACCTGCACGCGTGTCTCACGTTGGCGAGGCGGCATTTGCCCGAGGGGCAGGCCGACGTGCCGGGCGACTTCGACAGGATCGTGGCAGACGGTGCCGCCGCCCGCGCCGACGTCGCGCTTCTCGCCCGCGCGGTCGAGGAGCGCTAGCCGCTCAGCGCTCCGCGGCTGCCAAGTTGACCCGAAGTTCGTCCGCGTCCTGGCGCACGCCGTAAGCCGGGGTGTCTCGCTCGACACGCCAGCTGTCGGCGAGGGGGCCGATGTTGACCGTGTCGTATCCGAAAGCGTCATAGAGGTCGGTCACGAACTGCGCCGCCTCGGTCGAGTCGCTCGACGTGGCGAGAGCACGACGATTGGGCGTGCCACTCGGTGTGCCGGCGGTGAGGATCTCCGCCGCCCCGATGTGGTTGAACGCCTTGACGACCTTCGATTCCGGCAGATGCCGCTGCAGCATCTGCGATGTCGTGATCTGCTTCTCGTCGAGCTCGGCGATGTGGCCGTCCCGCTCCCAGTAGTAGTTGTTCGTGTCGAGCACGATCTTGCCCGCGAGCGGCGCTACCGGAATGGTTTCGAGCGCCTTCAGCGGCACGGTCACGATGATCCACTCGCCGGCCTCTGCGGCCTGCTCCGGCGTTCCGGCGCTCGCGCCGGAGCCGAGCGTGGCGACGAGATCGGTGAGGGTCTCGGGCCCGCGAGAGTTGCTGATCACGACCTCGTAGCCGCGATCGACCAGACCCTGTGCGAGTGCCGATCCGATGTTTCCTGCTCCGATGATTCCTACGCGTGTCATGTTGGTCAGAACGCTCGCGGACCTCTCGCGCATTCCCCGGCGCGACTCTCGGAATTACAGATGGCCGCCACATCTGGCGCTCGATGCACCAGGCGCCTAGCCTGGGCGCATGGATTACGTCATCATTCTGGCGGTCACCCTCCTGGTCCTTGCGGCATTCGCCGTGTGGGCGGCGGCGCATTGGTATCGCACGAGGCGAACTGGCCACGACGACCTGCTGCGGGTTGGCGATGAGCCCGACGTGACACCCGCAGAAGCGTCACGTCGCGCCGAAGGCGAGGCCGCCTGGACGCGCATCAGCGGCGGACTCTGACTGTCAAGAGTCACCGGCAGGGCACTCTTGTGGGCCAGGATGTCAGCATGCTCTCCATTCCCGAAGTAACCCTCAACGACGGTCACCGCTTCGCCGAGCTCGGCCTCGGCACATACGGGCTGCGTGCCGAAGAAGGCATCCAGTCCGTCGCCGCGGCGATCGATTCCGGGTACCGGTTGCTCGACACCGCCCTCAATTACGAAAACGAGTCCGAGGTCGGCGAGGGGATCCGCCGCAGCGGAGTCGACCGCGATGAGCTGATTGTGACGACCAAGCTTCCCGGGCGCGACCACGGCTACCACGAGACGATCGCGAGCGCCCAGGCCTCGCTGGCGGCCCTGGGACTCGACCGCATCGACGTGTATCTGATCCACTGGCCCAACCCGCGCGTCAATAAGTATGTCGATACGTGGAAGGCCATGATCCACCTCCGCGACGAGGGTGTGCTGCGCTCGATCGGCGTCTCGAATTTCACGATCGGGATGCTTGATCGTCTCGCCGACGAGACGGGTGTCGTGCCGGCGGTCAACCAGGTCGAGCTGCATCCGTACTTCCCGCAGGCGGAGTTGCGCGCCTATCACGCCGCCCACGGCATCCGCACCGAGAGCTGGAGCCCGCTCGCCAAGCGCAGCGAACTGCTGAACGAGTCGATCGTGCAGGAACTCGCGGAGGTGCACCGCGTCACGCCGTCGCAGATCGTGTTGCGTTGGCACGTCGAGCTCGCGAGCACCCCGATCCCGAAGTCGGCGGACCCCGACCGTCAGCGTGAGAATGCCGACGTGTTCGGCTTCTCGCTTGACGCCGAGGACGTCGCCGCGATCTCGGCTCTCGAGCGAGGTCGGCTCTGGGGTGGAGACCCCGAGATGCACGAGGAGTTCTAGGGAGGCTCGGGATGTCTCAGCAGAACTGGTCGGGAAACATCCGCTTTCGCGCGCGTGCCATCGAGTCGCCGACGGATCTCGAGCAGCTCCGGCGGATCGTGACGGGCAACGCCCGCGTGCGAGCTCTCGGCTCCCGGCACTCCTTCAACGACATCGCCGACACCGAGGGGGTTCTCATCGATCTGACCCGCCTGGAAGCGCCGTTCGAGATCGACGTGGACTCCCGCTCCGCGTGGGTGCCCGCCGCGGCCCGCTATGCCGAGATCGCCTCGGCGGTCGAGGATCAGGGGTTGGCGCTGCGCAACATGGGATCGCTGCCGCACATCTCGATCGGCGGGGCGATCGCGACCGGGACGCACGGATCGGGCGATGGCAACCGGATCCTCGGCGCATCCGTCACCGGTTTGGAGATCGTTCGCGCAGACGGGCGCTTCGACGTCCTCGAGCGCGAGGATCCGCGCTTCGCCGGATCGGTCGTGGGTCTGGGTGCGCTCGGCATCACCACGCGCGTGCGCCTGGAGCTCGTGCCCTCCTTCGACGTGCGGCAGGACATCTTCCTGAACGCGCCGTGGGACGAGGCGCTCGCCGGGTTCGACGCCCTGATGGCGTCCGGATACAGCGTGAGCCTCTTCGTCGCGGACTGGGGGACCGACGTCGTCGATCAGGTCTGGATCAAGTCGGCGGTCGATGCGACAAGCGCCGAGCCGGCGCTTCCCGCCGGGGTCACCGCCGAGCGGGCGACCCGACAGATCGGCCCCATCGCATCTGGTCCCACCGACTCCGTGACACCTCAGCTGGGTGAACCCGGGCGCTGGCTCGACCGCCTACCGCATTTTCGCCGCGACGCCCCGCCGAGCAACGCGGGCGACGAGCTGCAATCCGAGTTCTTCGTGGCGCGAGAGGATGCCCCAGCGGCGCTCTCGGTGCTGCGAACGCTGGCAGCGAGCATCTCGCCGGTGCTGCTCGTCTCCGAGGTTCGGAGCATCGCCGCGGACGATCTGTGGTTGAGCGGAGCCTACGGTCGCGACACGATCGCGTTGCACTTCACCTGGCGGAACGATCCGGATGGCGTCGCGGCGCTGCTGCCGACCATCGAGACCGCGCTCGCCCCCTTCGACGCGCGCCCGCACTGGGGAAAGCTCTCGGCCACGGGCGGCGGCGCATCCGTCGATCGCTATCCGCGCGGTGGGGACTTCCGTGCGCTCGTCGCAGCAGAAGACCCCGAGGGTCGGTTCTCGAACGAGTACCTGCAGCGCGCGCTCGATTCCTGAGCGGGGCCGCGTTCGGAGACTCGCGTCAGAGCTGGATGCCGTGGTTTTCGTCGTTCACGCCGGCGTTCCGCCCGCGCCACGACTCGTACGCGATGAGCCAGCCGAGAGACACGGCGACGCCGATGATGAGCCCCAGCCAGACGTTCGAGAGGCCGAATCCCACGAGAGCTCCCGCGATGAGCAGACCGATGGTTCCGAGCAGCCACTGCACCCGGCCGCGCGGCCAACGCTTCTGTCCTGACATGCCCCCAGCCTAGGGGGAGGCGCTCCTCAGCGCGCCCGGTGGTCTTCGGGGTGCAAGCGTGGACCTCGGCGCTCTTCCCGCGCCCCGCTCATGCGGATGAGTCGGATGGCCCGCTGGCGCTGCCCGGCCCACGGCTCGAGCAGTTCGAGCATTCCGTCATCGTCCACGCGGTGCCCCGTGAGCGCGTAACCGACCTCGTGGGCCAAGTGATAGTCGCCGACGCTCACGGCATCGGGATCCCCGAACGCCCGGATGCGTGTCTCGGCCGCCGTCCACAGGCCCACGCCGCGCATGTTCGTGAGCACACGGTCGCGATCAGGGCCGTCGCTGGCGCGCTCCGCCGCCGCCACGAGCGAGCGGCCGACACGAGCCGCGCCGACGATCGTGCGCGCCTGCGGCGGCTCGAGACCCGCTCGATGCCACGACCACGAGGGGATGCTCCGCCATCCTTCGATCGTCGGCGGGGCATGCAGGGGCACCGGCGTGGGTCCCGGTGCAAGCTCGCCGTGCCAACGCACGAGGCGACGCCACGCGGCGAACGCCTGCATCCCGGTCACCTTCTGCTCGATGATCGCGCCCGCGAGCGCATCGAAGACGAGATCCGTGCGCCCGAGTCGGAGCCCGACGCTGCGGCGATGGATATCGCGGAGCAGAGAATGTCCGCGGGGGTCGAAGGCGTCCGGATCGTCGGAAGCGCCGCACAGGTCGGGAACCTGCGCGAGCGCCCAGCCCGCTCCGGCCCCCCACGCGGCGGCGCGAACAGCACCCGAGGCATCCTGTCGCAGCGCTACCGTCGCGGTGCCCTCGGGGGTGCGGCTCGCACGCCAGATCACCGGACCGTCTTGCAGAATCGTGGGATCGCCGCTACCGCGCCGCTGGAACATGACGACCTGGGTCAGGTTGAGCGGGTGCGAAGGGCGATAGACGGTCTCGATCGGTCGATCGAAGACGCGTCCCGGTGCGCTCACCGACGTGCCCATCGTCGTGGCCACCGTCGTCCTGGCCCCCGTTGTCGTGGCCGCCGTTGTCATCGCCCCACCATACGGCGCCCGTCCGACACCGGCGCCAGGGTGGATCGAATCAGAAGCGGTCGGGCGAGGGCGTGCCGTGGCCGTAGCGGATCGAGACATCCGCGTGCCGGTCGAACCGGTAGCCGACGCCGCGCACCGTGCGCACGATGTCTTCGTAGCGCCCGAGCTTGGCGCGCAGTCGCCGCACGTGCACGTCGATGGTGCGCTCGCCGGGGGAGTCGTCATCGGTGGCTGACCACAGCGACGACACCAGCTCGGTGCGCTCGATCGTGCGCCCCTCGCGGAGCACGAGATACTGCAGCAGTTCGAACTCCTTGTAGGTGAACGCCGCGGACTCGCCGTCGAGCAGTACCTTCTTGCGCGAGATGTCGACGACGACGCCGACGGATGCCGCCTCGGTTTCGTCCGAGTCGCGTCGGCTGCGTGCGACCGCGGACGGCTCGTGCAGGGCCAGGCGCACCAGATCGACATCACGTCCCCCCGCGTCGGTGGGCGCGAGCGCGACGGTTGCGTAGGTCTCGGCGTCGGGGGCCAGATCGGCGAGGGTGCGGCGGAGGGCTTCGACGAGGGTTCCGAGGCTCACGCCCGCCGCGGCGGCCTTCTGCTCATCGAGACCGACGTACAGGGCGAAGCCGCGCGGTGCGCTTCGCGGAGCGGCGGCGCGGGCCGGCGGCGCGGCGGGGGTGCTCGGCGTCGGAAGGGATTCGACTGGCCGCAGGTGGGCGGGTCGGGAAAGCGGAGCTTCGAGAAGGGCGGTGTTCGACATGATGAGGTCTTCTTCCGGGAGGGAACCCTGCGGGTTCTCCGAGGTACGGCGGTGTGTCGGCCGGTGGCCGGGTGAGGGGTGTCCGAAAGTCCCGACTTCTGCGGGGGCGGCACCCGGGGCCGACGCGGCCGCATCGGCGGCGACGTGATGGCCCGGCTGGGTCACGAGATCAGCGACACATTCGACAACACAGGGCAACGCGACCGGCGCTCATCATGCCGGCACTCCGGTTCGCCTCCCAGGCGGACACAGGGCGTGCGTTGTCACTCATGCCGCCGATTATCTCCGAGATCCTGGGGATGTGTCAAACTGCGCGCACATCGCAGGTTTACCGGTGCTCACCTTCTCATTCTGCTCAGTCGGCACCGAAGCGCTCGGCGAGCCAGGCGACCTGCCGCAGCCACTGGTGGTGGCCACCGCCTTCGTGGCCGTTGTACTCGTACACCTCAATGCTCTTGTCGGTGGACGACAGGGCGTTGTAGGCGGCGAAGACGCTCGCCGGGAGGACGATCTCGTCCATGAGCGCCACCGAGAACAGTGCCGGCGCGGTGATCCGCCGCGCGAGGATCGCGCCGTCGAAGTGGGAGAGCGTGTGCAGGGCCGCCGCAGCCGCGTCACGGTTCACAGAGAGGTACCTGGTGATCTCGGTGAAGGGGGCGCTGGGTGTGCGGGTGATCGAGCGGGGAAAGTCGCAGAGAAACGGCACGTCGGGCATGGCCGCGGCCACCAGAGGAGAGAGCGCTGCGGCCGCGATAGCGGTGCCCCCGCCCTGGCTACCTCCGGTCACGGCGATGCGGTCGCGGTCGACGCCGTCGAACTCCGCGACCGTCTCGACGAGACGCACCGCGTCGGTGAACATGCGTCGGTAGTAGTACTGCGACGGGTCGTGGATGCCTCGGGTCATCACTCCCTGGGCCGCAGGCCCGGATCCGTGCGGGTCGGGGGTGTCGCCGCCCGAGCCCCAGTTGCCGCCCTGGCCGCGGGTGTCCATCAGAACGTGGATATAACCACAGGCTGCCCACTTCAGATGCTCGCCCGGCAGCCCCCGCCCGCCGCCGTAGCCGAGGTACTCGATGACCGCCGGACGGGGCTCGTTCGATCGCGGGCGCGAGATCCACGCGCGGATGGGGTCGCCGGCGAAACCAGAGAACTCCATGTCCTCGATCACGATCTCGGAGATGGGGGTGTGCGCCGGTGTGATGACGGGAGCGGATGCCGCGGCCCGCGCGTGATCGAGCGTCTCGGTCCAGAAGGCATCGAGGCCTTCGGGCACGGCGAGTTCCGGGCTGTAGGTCCGTAGCTCGTTCAGGGGTAGGTCGGTGAACGTGAGCGCCATCGATTCCTCGTTCGGTGCAGGCAGATGTGTCCCCAACCTTAAGGGGCGTCGGCGCGAACACCGCCCGATAAGTTGTGCCAAACGCCAAAAGGTCTTGCTTTTGTTCGAGGGTGCGGCATAGAGTGCCTGTCGAAGCGCTTCCGCGAAGCGCTTCGACATCGCACCCCGCTCGACAATCCCTCAGCTTTGACAATGGAGTCCGCATGGCGAAGATCAACGAGGTGGCGAAGGCTGCCGGCGTCTCGATCAGCACCGTGTCGTACGCGCTGAGCGGCAAGCGGCCCGTTTCACCCGAAACGCGTCGACGCATCGAGGACGTGGCACGTGAACTCGGCTACGAACCGAACGCGGGTGCTCGGATGCTCGCTGGCAGCCGCACACACATCTTCGCCCTCACCGAGCCGCTGCGCGTCGACACACACGCGCCGACCCACATGGCGTTCGTGCTCGCGACCGCCGTCGCGGCGCGCCGACAGGGCTACGACATCCTGCTCCTGACCGACGAGCAGGCCTCCGCCGGCATGCGAAGGGTCGCCGCAAGCGACCTGGCGGACGCCGTGTTGGTGCTCGATGTTGCTCCCGATGATGAGCGAGTCTCGATAGCGCGCTCGATTGCGATCCCCACGATCTTCATCGGCATTCCGAACGACCATGAGGGCCTGGTGTGCGTCGACCTGGACTTCGAGGCCGCGGCACGGATGGCCGTGGACCGCCTGGCCGATGCCGGTCACCGGCGCGTGGCGATGATCGGCCAGCCGGCGGTCGCGTACCGGCGCTCCAACTTCCCTCCTCGCGTTCGCGCCGCGTACGAAGAGCACGCGCTCGCGCGGGGCTTGGCGCACTCCTTCGGTGTGAGCGGCGAAACCCAGATGGAGGCCGGTGCCGTCCGGGCCGAGCTTGCGGCAGCCCTCGACGCGGGGGCGACCGCGCTCTTGCTGCACGGTGCGGACGACATGCACGTCGTCGTCCTGACCGAGCTCGCGGCACGCGGAATCGACGTGGGGCGCGACATCTCCCTTCTCTCCGTCGCCGCATCATTCGACATGGCCCTGCTGCCGACGCCGCTCGACACGATCCCGCTCGTACCGCAGGCGTCCTGCGAACGTGCCGTCGAACTGGCCGTGCAGGCCCTCGGCCAGGAGCGTCTGCCACCGGCGGTCCATCTCATCGATCCGATCTACATCTCCGCCGGTACCGTCACGGCGCCCGCCCCGATCGCCGAGCCGGCGTAATGCGAAGGCGACAGCGGGCGACCATGACCTCAATCGAAGCGCTTCGACGATTCTCCGTGGCCCACCCGGGCGCGGCCCACCGATCCCGACCAATGCGGGTCACCAAGAAAGGAGTGCCGACGATGGCACAGCACCACACCAGGAAGAAGAACACGCGGCTCGTCGCCGCCGTCGGCGCGATCGCCGTCGGCGCTCTCGCCCTCAGCTCCTGCTCCGGCGGATCGGGCGGAGGCGAGGACGACAACACCCTGACCCTCTGGCACTACGAGGGCGCCAACAGCGCGATGGGCATCGCGTGGGACGAGGCGATCAAGGTCTTCGAAGAGGAGACCGGCGCGACGGTCGAGTTCGAGGAGCGCAGCTTCGAGCAGATCCGCTCGACCGCGAGCCAGGTGCTCAACTCCGACGAAGCCCCTGAT
This sequence comes from uncultured Actinomycetota bacterium, assembly GCA_963740165.1. Taxonomy (GTDB): domain Bacteria; phylum Actinomycetota; class Actinomycetes; order Actinomycetales; family Microbacteriaceae; genus Microbacterium. Next base: position 121,333 of record CAVUDC010000007.1, read on the forward strand.
CTCATGGAGTTCAACAAGGGCAACGCCACGGCCGGTTTCCTCGCCAGTCAGGGTCTCATCAGCGACATCAGCGAGGCCGTCGAGGAGTACGGCTGGGACGACATGCTCGCTCCCTCCCTCCAGACCACGGCGCGCTATACCGAAGACGGCGTCATGGGTTCCGGCGACTGGTACGGCATCCCGAACTACGGCGAGTTCGTCACCGTGTACTACAACAAGGACGCCTTCGCCGCCGCGGGACTTTCGGTGCCGACCACGTACGACGAGTTCATCGAGGTGCTCGACGCGTTCCAGGCGCAGGGCATCACGCCGCTCGCCGAGGCGGGCCTCGAGTACCCCCTGGGTCAGCTGTGGTACCAGCTCGCGCTGAGCCAGGCCGACCGCCAGTGGGTCAACGACTACCAGCTGTACGAGAACCCCGTCGACTGGACCGGCGACGAGATCACGTACGCCACCGAGACTGTCAAGGAGTACGCCGACAAGGGATACTTCTCGCCCGACGTCACGGGAATCAAGGCCGAGGATGCGGGTGTGTCTTTCATCAACGGCACGGCGCCCATCTTCGTCTCCGGCAGCTGGTGGTATGGCCGCTTCGTCGATGAGATCTCGACCTTCGACTTCGGCGTGTTCCCCTTCCCCGACAGCCAACTGAGCCTCGGCTCGTCGGGCAACCTGTGGGTCGTGCCCGAGCGCGCGGCGAACAAGGAACTCGCGTACGAGTTCATCGACATCACCATGCGTCCCGAAATCCAGGCGCTCATCGGTAACAACGGCGGGCTTCCCGTCGCCGCCGATGTGGCCGACATCACCGACGAGAAGAGCCTCGAACTGATCGAAGCCTTCAACGCCGTGAACGAGAAGGACGGTCTGTCGTTCTACCCGGACTGGCCCACCCCGACGTTCTACGACACGCTCGTCGCCGAACTGCAGGAGCTCGTCAACGGCACGAAGACGGCGGCCGAAGTCCAGGAGGCCCTCGGCGCCGAGTACGACTCGTACGTCGACGACTTCCGTTGATGCACCGGTGGTGGCTCGCCCACGTGCGAGCCACCACCGCCCACGCTGCTCCGGCAGCATCCTTCTGCTCGCACCACTTTCCCGAGGAGCCCGGCGATGACCGCTGTCCCGTTCGTCCGCACACCGCGGACGAAGACGAAACTCCCGCCCGAGGAGCCGCTGATCCCGCAGCGGCGCGGCGGCACGGCCGGGTACTGGCTGTACCTCATTCCGGGCCTCGTGCTGGTGACGGTCATCATCATCGTCCCGCTCGTCTGGAACGTGTACCTGAGTTTCACCGACTGGCGGGGCATCCGTCCGCCGGAATTCATCGGGCTTGCGAACTGGATCGAGCTGGCGGGTGATGCGAAGTTCTGGACATCGTTCGGCAACAGCATCTGGATGATCATCGCGATGGTGATCTTCCCGACCATCATCGGCCTCGTGTTGGCGGCTTTGCTGTTCGACGTCATCGGCCGGAAGTTCGGCGGCCGCTTCGCGAGCTTCCTGCGCGCCACCTACTACCTGCCGCAGATCCTGCCCGCCGCGATCGCGGGCATCGTGATCGGCTGGATCCTTCGCCCGCAAGACGGAGCCCTCAACACGATCCTCGAAGACATCGGGCTCGGATTCCTCGCGCACAACTGGCTCGGTTCGCCCGACACGGCGCTCGCCAGCATCATGGTTGTGCTGGTCTGGATTCAGATCGGTTACCCGGTCGTCGTGTTCATGGCGGCGCTGCAGCGCGTGGATCCGGAGCTGTACGAGGCGGCCGAGCTCGACGGGGCCAACTGGTTCCAGCGCTTTCGCGCCATCACCGTGACGATCATCCGTCCCGAGATCTACGTCGTCACCCTCACGTGCACGATTGCCGCGCTCAAGGTGTTCGGCCCGGTGTTCGTGCTCACGCGCGGCGGTCCCGGTGATTCCACCATCGTGCCGGCGTACTACGCCTACAGCGAGTTCTTCCAGTCGCAGCAGGTGGGGTACGGCTCGACCATCGCTACGGCGTTGACGATCGTCATCGCGGTCGTCTCGATTCTCTTCATCCGCGCGCAGAACGCCGCGGAGCGCAAAGAAAGGGCGGGACTGTAATGGCCGCCACGATGGCAGTGACGACGACAGCGACCGCGGGACGGGGAAGCAAGAAGAGTCCGGCGAAGGCCCGCGGCGGGATGACCAAACGGCGGGGCATCGACTGGCTCCTGGTCGCGTTCGCCGTCGTCGCGGCGATCCTGATCATCGCGCCGTTCTACCTGATCCTGATCAACTCGTTCAAATCGCCCACCGACTACTCCAACGGCGGACCTCTCGCGTTGCCGACGGGCCTCTACTTCGACGGCATCATCGCCTTCTGGGAACGCGTGAACTTCCCCGAGAAGGTGTGGAACTCGTTCTTCATCTCGGGCACAGTCGCGGTGCTCGCCGTGCTCATCTCCGTCCTGAACGCCTTCGCCATCGGAATCGGGCGCGTGCGCGGACGTTCGTGGATCGTGCTGCTGTTCCTGCTCGCCAATCTGCTCCCGCAGGAGGCGCTCCTCTACCCGCTGTACTACATGTTCCGCGAGGTCGGTCTGTACAACAACGTGTGGAGCGTGATCATCGTCTTCACCGTGATCCAGGCGGCGTTCGGCACCTACCTGCTCTCGGCGGTCTACGGCACGTTCCCGAAGGAGGTGCTCGAGGCGGCATCCATCGACGGCGCCACCCGGTGGCAGATCCTCTGGCGTGTGATCTTCCCGATCAGTCGCCCGACCCTGTCGGTGCTGCTCATCTTCTTCTTCATCTGGACGTGGAACGAGTTCCTCATCCCGCTGACGTTCCTCGTCTCGAACGAGAACCAGACGGTGCCGGTTGCCATCAGCGTGCTGCAGGGCGATCGCCTGATGGATGTCACGACCACCAGCGCCTCGGCGCTGTTGGGCCTGATTCCGACTCTTCTCTTCTTCCTCATCTTCCAACGCACGCTCACACGCGGCATCACAGCAGGAGCAGTCAAGTAATGAAGTTCACCGATGGGTTCTGGCAGTTGCGACCCGGGGTCACGGCCCTCTACGCGCAAGAGGCCTACGACATCTGGCAGGTCACCGACACCGCGGATGGCCCCGGTTTGCAGATCACGGCGCCTACGGCGGTCATCGCCAAGCGCGGCGACGTGCTCAACCGGGCCGTTCTCACGGTGACGCTCTCATCGCCCCTCGAGGGCGTCGTGCGTGTGCGCATCGCGCACCACGAGGGCGGCCGGCGCGAGCCGGGCTTCGAGCTGCCGGGTGCCGTCGCGGGCGGTGTGGGCAGAGCATCGGTCACCGAATCCGGCGGCTCGTTGACCTCGGGCCCGCTCACCGCGCGGATCACGCGGGGTGCGCCCTGGTCGCTCTCGTTCGAAGAGGGTGGTCGCCGCCTCACCAGCAGCGGGCACAAGGCGCAGGGCTACATGCAGCTCGCCCCGGATGCGCAAGTCGATTCGGGGATCGCCGGAAACGCCCGTGCCGCGCAGGCACGACCTGCGGCGAGCACGTTCGTGCACGAGCAGCTCGACCTGGGCGTGGGTGAACTGATCTACGGGCTCGGCGAGCGGTTCGGTCCCCTGGTCAAGAACGGCCAGAGCGTTGAGATCTGGAACGCCGACGGTGGCACGTCGAGCGAGCAGGCGTACAAGAGCGTGCCGTTCTTCCTCTCGAGTCGCGGCTATGGGGTGCTGGTCAATGACTCGGGGCATGTGTCGTTCGAGATCGGGTCCGAGGCGGTCGAGCGCACGCAGTTCTCGGTTTCGGGCGAGACGCTCGAGTACTTCGTGATCGCGGGGCCGACGCTCAAGGAAGTGCTCGAGCGGTACACCGGCCTCACCGGCCGCCCGCCGGTCGTGCCGGCGTGGTCGTACGGTCTCTGGCTCTCGACGAGCTTCACGACCGACTACGACGAAGAAACCGTGACCTCGTTCATCGACGAGATGGCGCGGCGCGAGCTGCCGATCTCGGTCTTCCACTTCGACTGCTTCTGGATGCGCGAGTTCAACTGGTGCGACTTCGAGTGGGACCCCCGGGTGTTCCCGGATCCCGACGGGATGCTCGACCGGTTGCACGAGCGTGACCTGCGGGTGTGCGTCTGGATCAACCCGTACATCGCGCAGCGATCGCCGCTGTTCGCCGAAGCCGAGGCCGCGGGCTACCTCGTTCGCCGCGCCGACGGATCGGTCTGGCAGTGGGACCTCTGGCAGGCGGGGATGGGCCTGGTCGACTTCACCAACCCCGACGCGACGGCCTGGTTCCAGGGCAAGTTGCGCGCATTGGTCGATCAGGGTGTCGACTGTTTCAAGACCGACTTCGGCGAGCGGATCCCGGTCGACGTGGTCTGGCACGACGGCGCCGACCCCGCGCGCATGCACAACCTCTACACGCACCTCTACAACAAAGCCGTTCACGACGTTCTGGTCGACGCCCGCGGCGCCGGCAATGCCGTGCTGTTCGCGCGCTCGGCGACGGCCGGTGGGCAGACGATGCCCGTGCACTGGGGAGGGGATTCGACCTCGACGTTTCCGTCGATGGCCGAGACGCTGCGCGGTGGTCTGTCGCTGTCCCTCAGCGGGTTCGCGCACTGGAGTCACGACATCGGCGGCTTCGAGGGAACTCCGGACGCCTCGGTGTTCAAGCGCTGGACAGCCTTCGGCCTGCTCGGCAGCCACAGCCGCTTCCACGGCTCGCAGTCCTACCGGGTGCCGTGGATGTTCGACGACGAGGCCGTCGAGGTCACGCGCGTCTTCACCCGCCTGAAGATGCGTCTCATGCCGTACCTGTTCCAGGTCGGGATCGATGCGACGCGCACGGGTGCGCCCATCATGCGTCCTATGGTGCTGGAGTTTCCGGATGATCCGGGTGCCGCGTACCTCGACCGCCAGTACATGCTGGGCCGCGACATCCTGGTCGCCCCGGTATTCACCGAGTCGGGTGAGGTCGACTTCTATCTGCCCCCGGGCACGTGGACGCATCTGCTGACCGGTGAGAAGGTCGAGGGGGGCGGCTGGCGACGCGAGCAGCACGGTTTCCTGAGCCTGCCGATCTACGTTCGCCCCGGTGCCGTGCTGCCCTGGGGTGCCCGCGAAGATCGGCCCGACTACGACTATCTGGAGGGTTTGACGTTGCGTGTCTTCCCGGGTGGGAGCGGTACCATCGACATCTCGGTCACAACGCCAGACGGGCGCATGGAGACGTTCTCCGCGGACCGCGCGGAGGTGACCGAATGAGCAAACAGGGCAACGCCGATTTCCGCGATTCGGGGCTTGTCTTCCCCGACGGATTCACGTTCGGGTCGGCAACGGCGTCGTATCAGGTGGAGGGCGCGTTCGACGAGGATGGCCGCGGCCCCTCGATCTGGGACACCTTCAGCAAGACCCCCGGCGCGGTCTGGAATGGCGACACGGGCGACGTCGCCTGCGATCATTACCACCGGGTGGAGTCCGACCTCGATCTGATGCAGGACCTGGGTCTCGGGGCGTACCGGTTCTCGATCGCCTGGCCTCGCATCCAGCCCACCGGCACGGGTGCGCCGAACCAGGCGGGCATCGATTTCTATTCGCGCCTGGTGGACGGGTTGCTCGAGCGAGGCATCCGTCCCGTCGCGACGCTGTACCACTGGGATCTGCCGCAGCCGCTCGAGGATGCGGGCGGGTGGCCCGTGCGCGCGACCGCCGACGCCTTCGAGCGCTACGCGGAGATCATGGGCGCAGTCCTCGGCGACCGCGTGCACACCTGGACAACGCTCAACGAGCCGTGGTGCTCGGCCTACCTCGGGTACGGCCAGGGGGGTCATGCACCGGGTCGCCACGAACCTGCCGCGGCACTCGCCGCGGTGCACCACCTGAACCTGGCCCACGGGCGTGCCGTGCAGGCTCTCCGCGCGACGTCGACGGGCGATCCGGAGTACTCGGTCACGCTCAACTTCCACGTACTTCGTGGCGTGGAGAACAGCCGCGGGGAGGACGCCGCCGACGCGATGCGACGTATCGATGCCTTGGCCAATCGTGCATTCACAGGTCCCATGCTCCGCGGGGAATATCCCGCCGATCTGCTCGAGGACACGGCATCCGTCACGGACTGGGCTTATGTGCAGGATGGCGATCTCGCCCAGATCCACCAGCCGATCGATGTACTCGGGGTGAACTACTACTCCACCGCCACCGTGCGCCTCTGGGACGGCGAGTCACCCCAGCAGCAGAACGATGGTCACAAGGGCGCGGAGGGCGGCACGGCCTGGCCGGGCAGCAACGGCATCGTCGAGTTCGTCGAGCAGCCGGGGCCCTACACGGCCATGGGCTGGAACATCGCGCCCGAAGGTCTGGAAGAGCTGCTCCTGTCGCTGCGCCAGCAGTTCCCCGACCAGGCGCTCATGGTCACCGAGAACGGGGCTGCCTTCGATGACGTCGTCGCCGAGGACGGCTCGGTGCCGGACCCCGAGCGCTTGGACTATCTGCGCCGTCATTTCACCGCCGCACACAGGGCGATGCAGGCGGGGGTCGATCTGCGGGGGTACTTCGTGTGGTCGCTGATGGACAACTTCGAGTGGGGCTATGGCTACGCCAAGCGGTTCGGGATCGTCCGCGTGGACTTCGACTCCCTCGAGCGCACCGTCAAGGACAGCGGCCTCTGGTACCGCGAGCTCGCGCGCGCGGGCGTTCTTCCTGAGTAACCGGATCCCGGTATTCAGCGTGCGCCCAGCCTCGACCGCTCGGGGCGGGCGTACGCTGTGCCGGTGACTTCGCTGATTTTCACCCACGAACCGGATGCCTCGCGGTACACGTTGCACAACGGGTCGAACCTCGTGAGCGCCCTCGACTACCGCGATGACGGACGCACCATTGCGCTGACCCGCGCATACACGGTCCCCACCTTCCGTGGCCACGGCTACGCCGGCGAGATCGTGAACCGAGCCGTGACAGAACTCGAGCAGGCCGGGGACCGCAAGGTCCTCCCGGTGTGCTGGTACGTGGCGGAGTGGTTCGAGGCGCACCCCGATCGCGCCGGGATCCTCGCCGAGCGCACCCGCGCGTAACGGTTCGAGCGCGCCGTGCGCACGAAGACAGGCATTCGCACCAATACAGGCTGATTCCGCGCAAATCTGCCTGTATTCGTGTGATCGCCTGCACCGGTGCGCGCCGATCCACAGCACGCTCGGCCCACCCCTATGCTGGCCGGGTGGATACGGAGCAGGCCTTCATCACCGTCGCCGTCGTGTTCGAGGCCGCCGGCGCTCTCGCGATGATCATCGGCGCGGCCATCGCGATCGTGCTCGGCATCCGTGCGCTCGCCCGCGGAGACGGTGGTAGCGCGGCTTTCACGACGCTCCGCACGACCTTCGGCGGCGCGATCCTGCTCGGGCTCGAGGTTCTCGTCGCCGCGGACTTGCTGCGCACGATCACGTCGAAGCCGTCGCTCGAGGATGCCGTGATCCTCGGCATCATCGTGCTGATCCGAACCATCCTGTCGATCTCGATTCAGATCGAGATCGAGGGTGTCCTACCGTGGCGGCGCGCGCTGCTCACGAGTGGTGCCAGTGTCGTCGCGAACGAGGTGACGCGGGATCGGCGGGCCAGCGCCGACCGGACCTAGTCGCGCCCCTGAGGTGCGTCAAGCCCCTTGGTTCGAGCTCGGATCCGGGTGATGGTTGACTCGCCCACCCGACCCGAGCACGAGGAGATCCGATGAACTCGTCACGCGACGAACTACCCGAAGGTGTCATCGACGCCGATCCGACCGGAGGGTGGCAGAGCGGCGACACCGCGAATCGAACCTCGGATGAACCGGTCTCTCCCGATGCGCCGATCGAGGGTTCCGAGCCGGGCCAGACCGCCGACCCGGACCTGAGTGATGACGTGACCGACGAATCCGTTGAGAACGACGGCCGCACTGATGGCGATGACAGGAGCGACTCATGACCTCGGGAGAATCCGCGCACGATAACACCCCCACGGAGAAGGCCACGGCGGAGCGGGATTCCGCCCACGACTCGCCGATCGTCCGAACCGGGGATGTCGTGCAGACCGAGCCCGCGATGGACATGAACGATACGTCCACCTCCGAGAAGATCGACGGCATCGTCGTCCAGACGCATGCCGATCATGCCGCCGATGGGCAGGACCGCATCATCGAGATCCTGAAGCAGCGCCTCGATCAGGTGGGCATCGACATGTCGGACGACGAGATCGCCCAGCTCGCGAAGGACTGACTCTCGACGAACCGCGCACGGGGATCCGGGCCGATGTCGGCGCTCCCGCATAGCGTGGGAGCATGCGCATCCTGCACACCTCCGACTGGCATATCGGGCGCTCGTTCCACGGGCACTCGACGATCGCCGCGCTCGCGGTGGTGCTGGACGAACTCGTGTTGCAGGTCGCCGAGCGCGAGGTCGATCTCGTCGTGTTGGCCGGTGATGTCTTCGATTCCGCGACGCCCGCCGCGGGCTGCTATCCGCTGCTGACCGACACCCTCGCCGCGATCCGTGCTGCGGGGGCAGAGGTCGTTGTCACGAGCGGCAACCACGACAGCGCCGCCCGGCTCGGCTTCCAGGCGCCATTCGCCGCGGCAGCAGGCATCCACATCCTCACTCGTCCCGATCGCGTCGGCGTCCCGGTGACGCTCCACGACGAGCACGGCCCGGTGCATGTCTATGGCATCCCGTTTCTCGAGCCCTCGCTCGTGCGACATGTCTGGCCGGACGTGACGCTGCGGACACAGGAGCAGACGATGGGCCAGGCGATGCGGCTCGTGAATGACGATCGGGCCGAGCGTGGCGGGCGCTCGATCGCGATCGCGCACTGCTTCGCCGCAAGCGTCGAGGCGACGCCGGGCGTCGAGCGTGAGATTCGGCAGGGCACGCTCGATGTCGTTCCGCTGTCGACCTTCGACGGCCCCGACTACGTCGCGCTCGGCCACATCCACGGACGCAACGAGATCTCCGCGCGGGTGCGGTACGCGGGTGCTCCGCTGCACTACTCGTTCGGTGAGCAGCACAAGCCACGCGGTTCGTGGCTGATCGACCTGGATGCGGCGGGCCTGGCGGCGGTCGAATGGGTGCCCCTCGCGGTGCCACGACGCCTCGTCACGATCACCGGAACGCTCGACGAGCTGCTGACCGATGCCCGCTTCGATGCCGAGGCAGACGCCTGGGTGTGCGCGCAGTACACCGACACGACGCCGCAGCGCGACCCGATGCGGAAGCTGCTCGCGCGTTTTCCGCACTGCGCGACCGTGCAGCACATCCCGGCGTCCGTGCCAGAGGCAACCGAGCGCTCGTACTCGGCGCGGGTGCGCGAAGCGCGGGACGACAGCGAGTTGATCTCGGCCTTCCTGGCGCACGTGAGGCAGGGTCAGGCCGCGGATGAGGCCGAGGCCGAGATCCTGGCTGACGTGATCGTGGAGGGCACCGACCAGCGGATTGTCGCCGAGCGTCAGAGCGATGAAGGTACGAAAGTTGCCCACGAACGTTCGAGGAACGGCGTGCTCGCGTGAGGATGCATCGGCTCGAGATCGAGGGTTTCGGGCCGTTCCGGCGCCCCCAGACCGTCGACTTCGACGCCTTCGCCGAGGACGGCATCTTCGTCATCTCGGGCCGGACGGGTGCGGGCAAGTCCAGCATCCTCGACGCGATCTGTTTTGCGTTGTACGGGTCGGTCCCGCGCTACGACACGGGTGAGAAGCGTCTGCGCAGCGACCACAGCGGTCCGGACGATCCGACACTCGTCGCGCTGGAATTCAGCGCCGGTGGCGAGCGCTGGCGGGTGGAGCGGTCACCGGAGTACGACCGTGCAAAGCGCAACGGATCGGGAACGACGACGGCCCCACCGCAGGCGCGATTGTTCGTCGAGACGAAGGGCGGCTGGGAGGGCCGCGCGGCACGTCCTCGCGATGTCGGCGAGGCGCTCCACGAGATCCTTCCGCTCACGCAGGAGCAGTTCCTTCAGGTGGTCCTCCTGGCCCAGAACCGCTTCGCGCGGTTTCTGCTCGCCACGCACGGCGAGCGGCAGGCTCTGCTGCGCACTCTCTTCGGTACGCGCCGCTTCGAGGAGTACGAGCACGCGCTCGAGCAGCGCCGCAAGGAGTCCGAAGCGCGCGTCGCCGGCGATGGTGACACCCTGGCGCACCGCCTCGATGACGCGGAGCGGCTGATCGCGGATCACGACCTCGGGGGAGAGGATGCCGGGGGTGGGGCGCCCACGAACGCCACGCCGCAAAGGGATAACCCCTCATGGCGGATCGACGCGGTGCGGCAGGCGGCGGAGCGTGCGGCGTATCGCGCTGAGACCGCAGCCCTCGCACAAGACGCCGCTCGCGTCGCGCGGGATGCCGCGGAGGTCGCCCTCGCGGAGGTACTCGCCCGTCGCGACCTGCAGGTGCGCCGCGACCGTGCGCGTCACAGCGTTGCGGCTCTCGAGGCGGATGCGGCTCGAATCCAGACCGTCCGTGACGAGCGCGACACCGCGACTCGCGCCGACCTGGCACGTGAGGGAATTCGAGCACTCGAGCTGGCACGCGCCGACACCGAGCGGGCGAACGATGCTCGCCGAATCGCGCTCACGCAGTGGCGGGCACTGGCTGCCCCGGGCGATGCCGACGGCACGTGGCCGAGCACCACCGGACTCGCCACGCGGATCGATGAGGTCAAGCACGCCGTCGGCGGATGGCGGCTCCTGCTCGCGCGCGAAGAGAGCATCGCCGAGCGCCGTGCCGAGCTCGCGCAGAGCCGAGCCGATCTCGCAGCCCTGCGGGTAGCCGTGGATGCCAGCCGTGCCGAGCGTGACGCCGTCGTGGCGCGTCGCGATCACCTCGACGCGCGACTCATCGAACTCGCGCCCAGCGTCGGGGGGCGGGCTGCCGCCGAATCCCGCCTCGCCGAGCTCGATGCCCGTTCGGCCGCCGCCGCGGAGGCCGAACGCCTCGCGGACGAAGCTGCAAGGGCCGAACGGGCGGCCCTGACGGCGGATCGAGCGCTTGCCGACGCATCCGTCGCCCTGGCAGATCTTCGCGAGCGCCGCCTGCGTGGACAAGCGGGCGAACTCGCCGCACAACTCGTGCCGGGTGAGCCGTGCGCCGTGTGCGGGGGCCTGGACCACCCCGCGCCCGCTCCGCGCGGGGACGATCCCGTCAGCGCCGACGACATCGAGTCGGCCGAGGCGCGGGTCGTCGTCGCCGTGTCTCTGCAGCGTGAAGCGTCCGAAGCGCTGGCGGCCGTCCGGCAAGCGGCCGCGGGAGCGCGGGGGCGCGCGGGAGATCGATCGGCCGAACAGCTTGCCGACGAGCGCGCCGAGGCCGCGCGGGCGCTCGCGATCACCACGCAGGCCGAGCTCGAGGTGGCCCAGCTGCGCACGGAACGCGACGATTGCGTGACGTCCCTCGATGCGCTCGACGCAGCGCTTGCGGAAGCGGCGCCGCGCATCGAGACCCTCGATCGGTCTCTCGTCGTCCTCGGAGCGAGCATCGCATCGGACGACGAAGCGCTGGCCGAAGCACGTGGCGGGTTCCCGTCCGTCGCCGAGCGAATCGCGGACGCGGAGAGTATCGCCGAAGTGGCAGAGCGACTTCGCGATGCGATCACGACGGCCGAGCGCTGCACGAGCGCCGAGTCGGCCGCGCGGGCGCGGCTGGAAGACGATCTCGTCGCCGCCGGGTTCGAGTCCGCGGATGCCGCCGTCTCAGCACTCCGTGACAGCGCGGCGCGAGTCAGCCTCGACGAGACCATCCGTGAACACGAGACGGCGCTCTCAGCGGCCAAGTCGGTGCTGCTCGACCTCGAGTTGCAGCTGTTGCCCGAGGAACCGATTGACACCCGCAGCGCCGAAGCCGCGCGCCAGGACACTCGGGAGGCCTGGACCGGCGCGGTACAGAAGACCCTCGCGGCCGACCAGACCCGCGACCGCCTCTGGGAACTCGTCACGCAGGCCGAGGCGGCTCAGTCGGGAATCGCCGCGGCCCTCGCCGAACACGAAACGATTGAACGCCTCGCCCACACGGTGGCGGGCAAGGCGCCCAACACGCACCGGATGAAGCTCGAGACCTTCGTGCTGGCGGCCGAACTCGAAGAGATCGTGCAGGCGGCGAACCTGCGTCTTCATGACATGTCGGATGGCCGCTACCGCCTCCTGCACTCGGACTCGCTCGCCGCGCGCGGCGCCGCCTCCGGCCTCGGCCTCGACGTGCTGGACGCCTATACGGGGCGCCCGCGCCCCCCGCACTCGCTCTCCGGCGGAGAGACCTTCCTCGCCTCCCTCGCGCTGGCGCTCGGCCTCGCGGAGGTCGTCACGGGGCGCGCCGGGGGAATCGAACTCGACACGCTGTTCATCGACGAAGGCTTCGGCTCACTCGATGCCGAAACTCTCGACACGGCCATGCGTACCCTCGACGAACTGCGCCAGGGCGGCCGGACCGTCGGGGTCATCAGCCACGTCGAGGCGATGAAGGACCAGATCCCCGCGCAGCTGGTCGTCGCCGTCGCGGAAGACGGCTCGAGCGAGGTCGCGGCCCACGCCATCCTGCCCGTCTGATTCAGGCGGGCGACCACTGATTCAGGCGGGCGACCACGTCGAAACGCGGTCCAGCTCCTCGAGCTCAGCCGCGGACAGCTCCAGGGTGCCGGCGGCGAGCAGATCGGCCACCTGGTCCACGCGTGACGCGCTCGCGATCGGCGCCGCAACCGTCGGCTGGGCGCGCAACCACGCCAGCGCGGTCGTGGCGATCGATGCGCCGTGCGCGGCACCGATCGACTCGAGCGCATCCACGATTGCCAGGCCCTCCGGCGTGGCGTACTTCGCGGCACCCTTCGCCCGCGGCGAGGTGCCCGCGGCATCCGGGACATCCGCCGAGCGATACTTGCCCGTCAAGAACCCGGCCGCCAGGGCGTAGTAGGGCACGAGTCCCAGGTCGAACTCTTCGGCGACGGGGACGATGGTCTCTTCCACGGTGTTGCGGTGCACGAGGTTGTAGTGCGGCTGCACCGCAAAGGGCAGCGCGCTTCCCGCCGCGGTCGCGTAGCCGACCCACTCGCGGATGCGGTCGGCGGAGTAGTTCGACACGGCGGTGTGACGCACGAGCCCGTCTGTCACGAGGTCACCGAACGCGGCTACGGTCTCTTCGAGGGGCACCGTTTCGTCGTCGTAGTGTGCGTAATACAGGTCGATCGTGTCCACACCGAGGCGCTTCAGGGATGCCTCCGCGGCCGCGCGGATGTTCTTCGGCGCGAGGCCGCGGAAGTCCGGGTGCTGGCTGACCTTCGTGGCGATGATGACGTTCTCGGGGCGCCTGGAAGCGAGCCACTCACCGATGATGCGCTCGCTGTCGCCACCAGAATTGCCCGGAACCCAGGCGCTGTACGAATCGGCGGTGTCGATGAAGTTGCCGCCTCCACCGTGGAACGCGTCGAGGATGCGGAAGGACTCGTCGCGATCCGCTGTCCACCCGAAGACGTTGGCGCCGAGGCAGAGGGGAAAGACATCGAGATCGCTGCGACCGATACGGGTCATGCTGCTCCTTGCTCAGAGAGGTATGCCGCCCCATGGGCACCGATGATCAGCCTAGGCTGGAGGAATGAAGACCGGCACCTTGTGGACAGTCATCGGCGTCATCGTCGCCATCATCATCGCGTGGGTACTCGTGAACGTTCTGTTCTCGGTGCTCGCGTTCGTCTTCAAGCTGCTGGCGGTCGCGGTCGTGGCACTCATCGTGTTCGTCATCCTGCGGATGGTGTTCGCACGATCGTCGGACGACTGACGCCCTACAGCCCGTAGTCGGCGCGGAAGCTCTCCCAGAGAGCCGCGCTGCACGTCGCGACGACCTCGTCCCACAGTTGCGTCGCGCCGTCCTGTGCACGGTCCGAGACGGCCTTGATGATGCGCAGCGGCACACCGAACTCGCCGGCGACATACGCGTAGGCATAGGCCTCCATGTCGACCAGCACAGCGTCGAGGTCGCGGATCCGGACGACGGCATCCGCATCGTCGACGAAGATGTCGCCCGTGGCGATCGCGTGGCCGTCGTTCGGTAGGTCGATGCGGGCGGGCAGCGAGACGTGTTGCCCGACGATGCCATCCAGGTCGCTGACATCGTGCTGCAGCACGGTACCGACCTCATGCACGGCCGCCTCGAGTTCGGGGTCGAGGGCACCGGCAGTGCCGACCACCACGATCTCCGTATACTCGCGAGCCGACAGGGCGCGCGTGAGGGCGACGGCCGCCTTCAACTTGCCCGGTCCGGTGACGAGGCGGTCGAAACCGTCGATCTGAGCGGGAAAGGCCACGAGTTCGGCGTCCAGCGCCGCGACGAGAAGTCTCACGGTCACCCATTCTGTCCCGTTACGGCCGCGAAACACGCATCGGGCAAGCTGAGCGGGTGCCGTCGCCCGACCGGCACCCCGAGGAGTCACGTGCTGAGCTACGCCGACTATCTGCAGCTGTTGCCGAAGACCGAGCTGCACTGTCACTTCACGTCCACCATGACCGCCGAGCTGTTCGTCGCACTCGCCAGCAAGCACGGCGTCGAGTTGCCCACGAGCGATCCGGCCCGTTTGTTCGCGTATGCAGACCTGCGTGAGTTCTTGGTGGGTTTCGAACTCGCCCACGACGTGCTGCGCGACCCCGAAGACATCGAGGCGGTCGCGCTCGAGGGTGTTCGGGTCGGCACCCTGGCGGGGCTCCGGTATCGCGAGTACTACGTCAATCCGCAGTACTTCATTGCGCGAGGAATGTCCTACGCCGATGTGCTGGACCCCCTCATATCGGGGCTTTCGGCCGCGGAGGCGCAGTACGGGGTTGGATTCCGTATCGTCGTCGCGGTCAATCGTGCGGAGAGCGGTACCGAAGCCATCCGTCTTGTCGAACTCATGGCCGAGAACCCGCGACCGAGTGTCGTCGGACTCGGGATGGATGATCTGACGCCCGAGGGGCTCGAAGCGCCCGAACGGTTCGCCGAGGCGTTTGCGCTTGCCCGGAGCGCAGGCCTCCGCCTCACCGCTCACGTCGGCGAGACCGATCGGTCCGAGGCGCACTCGGTGCGTTTCGCGATGCACGACCTCGGCGTCGACCGCATCGACCACGGCTACCGTGTGCTCGATGATCCCGACCTCGTCGCGGAGGCGCGCGATCGTCGCCTGCCGTTCTGCGCGACCCCCGTGTCGACGACGATCTGCTCCGACTGGCGGCTCACGCCCGATCACCGCATCGCCCGCATGATCGAGGCCGGGCTCGCCGTCAACATCTCTACGGACGACGCCATGTTCTTCCGCACCGACATCGGTCGCGAGTTTCGCGAAGCCCTGCCGGCTCTCGGTGTCGACGCGGCGACCGCGCGTTGGATCGCGTTCAACGGGATCGATGCCGCGTTCTGCGACGATGATCAGAAGGCGCGTTTGCGCGCACGGTTCACGGCCGAGTTCACGGCCCTCGACGCTCTCTTTCAGCTCGACGCTCTGCCCCAGGAGGATTGACGCATGGACATGGCCTATTTCTCGACCGGATACTCGGTGAACCTGCCGGATTGGATCGCCGAAGAACTGCACGGGGTGCCTGACATCATTCCCGACCGCGAAGACCGGATGGCTCTCGTGCACCGCCTCGCCGACCGTAACTGGCGCGAGGGGAACGGCGGACCGTTCGCTGCACTCGTGGCCGAGTCCGACACCGGGCGCATCGTGTCGGTCGGGGTCAACGTCGTCCTCGGCAGTGGGATCTCGTCGGCCCACGCCGAGGTCACCGCGCTCGGCACGGCGCAAGCCCGGGTCGGATCGTGGGATCTCGGGGCCGAAGGGCTCTCGCCCCACGAGCTCGTCGTCAACTGGCGCCCCTGCGTGCAGTGCTACGGGGCCACGATGTGGTCCGGCGTGCGCACGCTCATCGTCGCGGGCTCGGGTCCCGAGCTCGAAGAGATCAGCACCTTCGACGAGGGGCCGATGGTCGCCGACTGGGCCGAGCAGTTCGAGGCGCGCGGCATCGAGGTCGTGCAGGACGTGCTGCGCGACGAGGCGCTCGCGGTGTTCCACGCCTATCGTGCTGCGATCGACAGCGGCGGCGTCGTGGTCTACAACGCCCGCTCGGGGGAGTAGGACCGGGCTGCCGGGCTTTACGTGATCGGTCAGCGGGGGACATCCGCCGGCAACACGAACCGACTTAGGCTGAGTCATGGCGCACTCAGACACCTCCCCCTTCGCGGGAGCCTCCGGCACGGTCGTCGCAATCGTCGGCACCGAATCGGCCGGGGCGCTCGCAACTCTCGAGGGCATCCCGGGGGTAGAAACCTTGACGCTGCGAGACGCGGATCCGGCGACGGCCGTTCGCCGCATTTCGGCCTGCAGCACCCCGTGGATCGTGCACGATGCCGATCCCCTCGAACACGTCGCGGCCGCGTGGGTCGAGCTCTACGAAGAACGCGCGACCCTCGGCACGCTCGAGGTTGAGATCGAGACCGCTCTCGCTCACTTCGAGGAGGGCACCGCGCTGATGCCCGACTACTACATCGTCCTCGACCCGGATGCGGCGGACGGCACCTGGCGGCACTGGTGGTGCGGGGCACTGGGTTTTCGTGCTCCCCGGCGGGTGTTGCCCGCGGCATCGCCATCCGCTCCCGGTGACACGGCGATGCGGCGGATGCTCACGGCGCTTCCGACCTCACGCCCGTGGCCGTCGCCCGTCTCATGGTTGCCCGGCCTCGCGTTCGAGATCCCGGATCGCGTCGGTCTGCGCGACCTCGCTCCGGACGCGGACGCGGCGGCCTGATTCGTCTCAGTCCGAGGTGAGGTCGGGAAGGGCCTGTCGCAGCTCGTCGAGCCACACCTGCGCGTTGCCGTCCGAGGGGGCACGCCAGTCGCCCCGCGGCGAGAGCGACCCCGCGGCGGAGACCTTCGGACCGTTCGGCAACGCCGAGCGCTTGAACTGGGCGAACCCGAAGTAGCGCTTCAGGAACACCTCGAGCCACCGCACGATCGTCGGCAGGTCGTAGGCGACCCGGGCGTCGTCGGGGAATCCCGGCGGCCAGCCCGAGGCATCCGCGTCCCCCCAGGCCGCGTGAGCGAGGAAGGCGATCTTGGAGGGGCGGAATCCGTACCGCAGCACGTGGAACAGCGTGAAGTCGTGCAGGGCGTACGGGCCGACGAGCGACTCGGTCGACTGTGTGACACCGGAAGCGTCTGCGGGCACGAGCTCGGGGCTGATCTCGGTGTCGAGCACCGACTGCAGCACGGCGGCTTCTGCCGCATCCACACCCTCGCCCGCGGCGATGACCCACCGGATGATGTGCTGGATGAGCGTCTTGGGCACGCCGGTGTTAACGGCGTAGTGGCTCATCTGGTCTCCGACGCCGTACGTCGCCCATCCGAGCGCCAGCTCGGAGAGATCGGACGTGCCGATGACGATGCCGCCGTTCTGGTTGGCGAGTCGGAAGAGGTAGTCGGTGCGCAGGCCCGCCTGGACGTTCTCGAACGTCACGTCGTAGACCGGTTCGCCGCCGCTGAAGGGGTGCCCGATCTTCTCGAGCATTTCGTTGGCTGCGTCGCGGATGTCGATGGTCTCGATCGATGCGCCGACGGCCTCCGCGAGGGCGATCGCGTTCGATTTCGTGTGGTCGCTCGTCGCGAAACCCGGCATTGTGTACGCGAGGATGTCGGAGCGCGGCCGTCCCATCCGGTCCATCGCTCGCGCAACGACGAGCAGGGCGTGCGTCGAGTCGATCCCGCCGCTGACACCGATGGCGGGCTTCGGTCCGCCGATCGCGCTCAGGCGCTGGACGAGGCCGGTGACCTGGATGTTGAAGGCCTCATAGCAGTCCTGCGCGAGGCGTGCGGGTCGTCCGGGACGAACGGGAAGCGGTCGAGCGGGCGACGCAGACCCGTCTCTCGCGCCGGGAACACCGAGCGTAAAGGGCACGGTCACGAACGAGCCGGTGCGTGCGGCGTGGGTTCGGCGGTTGTCGTCGAACGTGCCCTGGCGGGCGCGATCCTGGCGGATTCGGTCGAGGTCGACATCCGCGACCGATCGGCGCGGACCATCGGGAAAGCGCTCCGTCTCGGCGAGGAGGCCGCCGAGCTCGTAGATCATCGTCTGGCCGTCCCAGGACAGGTCGTTGGTCGACTCGCCCTGGCCCGCGGCGGCGTAGACGTAGGCCGACAGGCAGCGGAACGACTGGGCACGGCAGAGGATCGCGCGCTCGTCGGCGCGGCCGATCGTGATGGGGCTGCCCGACAGGTTCAGAAGCACCGTCGCACCCGCGAGGGCGGCCTCGGACGAGGGCGGAATCGGAACCCACACGTCCTCACACACCTCGGCGTGCAGCACGAGGCCGGGCACGTCCTCCGCCGCGAACAGCAGGTGCGGGCCGAAGGGTGCCTCCACTCCGCCGACCGAGATCCAGCGTGCCTCATCCCCACCGAGTTCGTCGCCCGCGGCGTACCACCGGCGCTCGTAGAACTCGCGATAGGTGGGCAGATAGGACTTGGGTACGACGCCGAGCAGTTCCCCGTCGTGGATCACCATGGCGCAGTTGTACACACGGTTGCGATGCCGCAGCGGCGCGCCGACGACGAGCACGCTCATCAGATCGCGGGATGCGTCGACCAGGTGCGAGATCGCGGCCTCGGTCGCATCCAGCAGGGCGTCTTGCAGAACCAGATCGTCGATCGCGTAGCCGGTCAGGCAGAGTTCGGGAAAGACGGCGACCGCGACGGCATCGTCGTGGCACTCGCGGGCCGTCTTGAGGATGGCCTCGGCGTTCGTGGCGGGATCAGCAATGCGCACCGGGATCGTGCAGGCCGCCACGCGCGCAAAGCCGTGGCGGTAGGCGTTGCGGAACGGAAGGCCGTCGGTCATCACCCCAGTCTGGCACCAAGTGGACGCGGGGTGCCGGTTGCTCAGGGCCGGGTTCAGGAGTGCGGGTGGTGGGCGAACCAACCGCCGGTGACGTGAACCGACGGCGAGAAGGACTCGCCACCCCCGGCGTCCGGCCCACCCTCGCCCTCCGCCTCGGCCCCCAGCATCCGCCGTGTGAGATGCGATCGCCCACTCATCAGGTCGGCGAGCGCGGCCTCGAGGTGCTCATCGCCGACCTCTTCGCTCCGGCTTGCAGCGATCAGAACGCTCCGGCGCATGAGCTCCTTCGCGAACGAACCCGTGACGCCCTCGGTCTGCGCGGCCGCCGCCGTCAACGCTGCTTCGCTGTAGGGCAGGCCGTGCGCGTAGCGGCGGAAGAGGCGATCCCGTTCGGGGAGCGCCGGCAGCGGAATCTCGACCGCCAGGTCGACGCGGCCGGGACGCTCGGCGAGCGCACGCTCGAGCACCTCGATGCGGTTGGTCGTCATGAGAAATGCCACGTCCGCGTCGCCGTCGAGCCCATCCAGGGCCTCGAGGACTTCGAACAGCAGCGGCTGTGGCGAGGAATGCCGTTCCATCGCGACGAGGTCGATGTCTTCGAGGACGACGATCGACGGGGTGAACGCCCGCGCGATCTCGGCCGCGGCACCGATGAAGCGGATGCTCGAACCGGTCAGCAGCACGATCGTGGTGTCGACCGATCGGGTCAGCAGGTGACGGATCGTGAGGGTCTTACCGGTGCCCGGCGGGCCGTACATGAGCACCCCGCGCTTGAGGTGCTGACCCGCGGCGAGCAGCAGGTCGCGGTGCTCGCCGATGCCGATGACGTGCTGCACGATCTCGTCGAGCACCCCCTCGGCGAGGATGACGTCGTCGCTATCGACCCGGGGCCGGGAGAGGAAGGTCGCTCCCGCATCGCCGCGCCCGAACTCCGTCGGCGTGAACGAGAGCACCTGGCCGCGCAGAACACTGTGCTCGATCATGAGGCCGCGGAGCCGGGCGAGGAACGACGAGACCGCGTCGGGGTCGGCACCCATGACCTCGAGGGTCGCGGCAGGGCGTCCGTACTGCGGTGACGCCGCCCGTTGCGCGAGGGCGATCGGTTGCCCCGCGTGCGAGATGAGTCGCACCCCCATGGCGACGACGCGGCGGCTCGATGATGGTCCTGTCGCGCGCTCGGCGAAGTCCACCGGCCCGACGTCGAATCGCACGTGCGGATTGTTGACCAGCTCGGCCAGGCCGTTGTGTAGACGCTGTTCGCCGCCGCTCACCCCGATCAGCCTGCCCCCCGTCTCGGCCGAGATCAGATCGAGTGCGATATCCGCATCGACGAGTCGATGATCGGCGATCACTTCGAGCACAACGGGGACCTGCGCGGCATCCGAACCCAGATGCTCGCTGATCAGATCGCCGAGCGGCGTCCGGGCCCCGCGCGCCTCGTCCTGTTGCGCGGCATTCACGTGTTCGAGGTATCGCGCTACCTGACGCATCAGGGCGCGGTCGTCTTCGTTCAGCATGCATCCTCCCGAGGGGAGCCTATGCCGGAGCGCCCACATAGGCTTATGCGAATGAGCACGGCACCGCCCGAAGAGCCCCCGCGCACGCAGGAGATCAAACTCACCGACCGCCATCGCTGGCGCGCCTATTGGGTCTGTGTCGGTGTCGCCGCCCTTACGATCCTCGATCTGAGCAAGGTCAATGTGGCCCTGCCCTCGATCGAAAAGGCGTTCGGTACCGGATCGACCGAGCTGCAGCTCGTCGTCTCGGGCTACGTGCTGGCATTCGGCCTGGCTCTCGTCCCCATGGGGCGCCTCGGCGATCAGCGCTCCCGTCGCGTCCTGTTCATCGTCGGCCTGTCGCTCTTCACGGTGACGAGCCTCGCCTGCGCCCTGGCGCAGGACGTCACCTTCCTGCTCGTCGCGCGCCTGATCCAGGGTGTTGCCGCGGGCATCCAGATGCCGCAGGTGCTGGGACTGATCCAGCAGCTGTTCCGGGGCGCTGAGCGCGGCAAGGCCTTCGGTCTGTTCGGGGCGAGCATCGGCATCGCGACGGCGTTCGGGCCCACGCTCGGCGGGCTTGCGATTGCGATCGGCGGGCCGACCGACGGATGGCGCGGCATCTTCTGGATGAACGTTCCGCTCGCACTCATCGCGATCGCGGCGGCGATCTGGCTGTTGCCCGCCACGCGGACGAAGTCCCGGCGCAAGCTCTCCCTCGACCCGATCGGCATCCTGCTGTTCGGCCTCGCGATCGTGTCGCTGCTGTGGCCGTTCCTGTTCACGACGGGTTCGCCGAGCGATGACCCGAACCGGTGGTGGTTGCTCGTGCCATCCGTTCTCTTCATCGGGGCGTTCATCGTCTGGGAGCGCACGTACGAGGCTCGGGGCCACCAGCCGCTCGTTCCCCTCGGGCTGTTCGGGGTGTCGTCGTACCGCAACGGAACGGTCCTGGCGACGGCCTACTTCGCCGCCCTTCCGGCGCTGTTCCTGCTCACGACGTTGTTTCTGCAGACCGGCATCGGGCTCGAGCCGGTTTTCGCGGGCATGGTCACGATCGGGTTCGCGCTCGCGAGCGCGTTGACGTCGTGGTTCGGTGGTCTCTGGGTCAACCGCATCGGCCGCCCCCTCGTGGTGTGGGGTCTTGCGATCATGCTGGTGAGCACAGCGGGTCTCGTGTTCACGGCGCTCTACGTTCCCTCGGGCGCGATCATCTGGGTCATGGCGGGCATCATGATCGTGGCCGGTGCGGGCGGCGGACTCGTCGTCTCGCCCAATCAGACACTCGCCCTCGCCAACATCCCGCCCAAGCGCGGGGGACTAGCCGGGTCCGTCGGGCAGCTCGGTCAGCGCATCGGAACATCGATCGGCACCGCGATCGCTCTGGCCTTCTTCTACTCGACGGTCTACAGCGAGACCGACTCCGCACCGACCATCGTCGTCTACCATGACGCCTACGCGATCGGAATGGTCACGGTCGGTGTCGGCCTCGCGCTCGCCTTCATGATCTCGCTCGTGGACCTGACGGCGCGCGCCAAGAAGACGAAGTAGCCCCTGCGACGGAGGTCTATGGCCGGCCGGTGACGACGGATGCTCGACTGTCCGAGCCCGCGAGTAGGGTCGCAGACGGAGAGGGTCCCGTGCGTTATATCGAGAACGAAGGCCGGCTGGTCACGAGCGCGAGCGACCTCAAAGCCGCGTCGGAATGCGAGTTCGCCTGGGTGCGGGCGATCGATGCTCGCTTGGGTCGTATCGCCCAGGTCGTCGAGCCCGAAGACCTGACGCTGGAGCGTGCGGCGCGGCTGGGTGACCGCCACGAGCAGCGCGTGCTGGAGCAGTATCTGGCGGACGATCCAGATGGCGTGGCCACCATCGAGCAAGTGTGGTCGGGCGATGCTCCGGCGCTGGCCGAAGCAGTCCGACTCACGAATGCGGCTCTCGCCGACCCATCCGTACGGATCATCTATCAGGCGGCATTCGCGACCCCCGACTTCGTGGGTTTCGCCGACTTCCTGGTTCGCGACGAGAGCGGACGCTGGCTCGTTCAAGACACCAAGCTCGCCCGGAGGGCGCGTGTCACCGCGCTCATGCAGCTCGCGGCATACGTCCAGCGTCTCGACGATCTGGGTGTCGAGCGCTCGGATCGCGTCGAGCTCTTGCTCGGCGACGGCACGACGAGTTCGCACCTCGTCGACGACATCCTGCCCGTCTACCACCTGCGCTACGCGCGGCTCATCGAATTGATCCAGAGTCGTCACATCGAGCTCGGCGCGGCGGCAGAGCCGACGCCGTGGGGCGATGACCGGTACTTCGCGTGCGGTCGGTGCGCTACCTGCCAGGTCGAGGTCGACGCATCCCGCGATCTGCTGCTCGTCGCGGGCATGCGGCCGCTGCAACG
Organism: uncultured Actinomycetota bacterium; assembly: GCA_963740165.1. GTDB lineage: Bacteria > Actinomycetota > Actinomycetes > Actinomycetales > Microbacteriaceae > Microbacterium. Next base: position 144,056 of record CAVUDC010000007.1, read on the forward strand.
CGCGAAGCTTCGGGAGGCGGGTATTCGCACGCTGGACGAGCTCTCGGTCGCGCAGACACCGCCCCCGAACATGAACGCCGACGTCTTCGGCCTTCTACGAACGCAGGCGCAGCTGCAGCGTGCCTCCGAGATCGCCGTGGCCGACGCGCCCGATGGCGCCGTGCCCGCGCCGGTGTATCGCGTTGTCGATCGAGCGGGACTCACGGCGCTGCCCCCGGCCGACCCGGGTGACCTGTTCTTCGACTTCGAGGGCGACCCGCTCTACACCGAGGGGACGGGCACGTGGACGGGCGCGGGCACGTGGACGGGCGCGGGCACCGAATGGGGCATCGACTACCTGTTCGGCTGGGTCGACGAGAGCGAAACGTTCTCGCGCCTGTGGGCGCACTCATTCGCGCAAGAACGCGTCGCCCTCCAGCGCTTCCTCGACTTCGTCGATGTGCATCGCGCGGCCCATCCGGGCATGCACATCTACCACTACGCCCCCTACGAGCCCACCCATCTGCTGGCGATGGCGGCTCGATACGGCACGGGCGAGGCGCAGGTCGATCGGCTGCTTCGCGATGGCGTCTTCGTCGACCTGTACCCGATCGTCCGTCGTGCCCTACGGGTGGGGTCGCGGTCGTACTCGATCAAGAAGCTCGAGCCGCTCTACATGGGCGCCGAGACACGCCAGAGCGACGTCCAGCGCGGCGACGAGTCGATCGTCCGCTATGTCGAGGCACGGATGCTTCAGGATGTCGGCGACGACGAGGGTGCGCGAGCGATCCTGGACGACATCGCCGACTACAACCGCTACGACTGCGTTTCGACCCGTCGCCTGCGCAACTGGCTCCGTGATCGTGCGGACGAGCTCGGGATCGTCGCAACCGCCGATCCCGAACCTGACGCCGCAGGCTACGAACCCTCGCCGCGCGCCGTTGCACTCACCGCGCTCGCCGAAGCGGCAGATGCGACGTCCGACGGCGACGAAGATTCCCGAGCACTCCGTCTCGGGTCGGCCGCGATCGACTACTACCCGCGCGAGGCGAAGAGCTTCTGGGCGACGCACTTCCTGCGCCTCCGCGAGCCCGTGTCGGTGTGGGAGCAGAGTCGCGATGTCGCGGTCTTGGATGTGGCGCGCTGCGAGGTCGTCGAAGACTGGCACCGGGCCGAGGGGCACCGGGTGGATCGACGCATGCTGCGTCTGCGTGGTGAACTCGCTCCCGGCACGCGCCTGTCGCCAGGAAGCGAGCCGTTCCTGCTCTACGAGCTGCCGGCGCCCTTCGCCTTCGAGGCCTCGCCGAGGTGGCTGCACGCCGATCACCGCGGCCGCGTGCTGGAAGAGCTGGAGGACGGCGCGATCATCGAGGAGCGCGCCCGAGTTGGATTCACCTGGGCGGCCCTGCCCATCGCGATTACCCCGGGCGCGCCGCCGCGTGCGCTGTCCCAGCAGGTCGCGATCGACGAGTGGGCCGACCGCGTGATCGCCGCGAGCCCGGCCTTCCCCGCCGATCCGGCGACCGACCTCTTGCGCCGCCGTCCACCGCGCCTGCACGCGGGGAGTCCCGTGCCCGCGGACGCGACCGATCCCGTCCCCGCGATCGTCGCGACGCTGCGCGACCTCGACCATAGCTACCTCGCAATACAGGGGCCGCCGGGCACCGGAAAGACGTACGTCGGCTCGCACGTGATCGAGCGTCTGGTGCGCGAACACGCGTGGAAGGTCGGCGTCGTCGCGCAGGCGCACGCCGTCGTCGAGCACATGCTCGATCGAGTCATCGATGCGGGTGTGCCCGCCGCGCGGGTCGGAAAAGCGCCGAAGGACGATTCCGTGCCGGTGCGGTTCACCCCGCTACCCAAGAACGGCGTTGCGGGGTTCGCGGCCGAGCACGCTCAGGCGGGGTTCGTCGTGGGCGGCACGGCGTGGGACTTCAGCCACGATGGCCGGTTTCCCCGCGGTTCGCTCGACCTGCTCGTGCTCGACGAGGCCGGGCAGTTCTCGCTCGCCTCGACCATCGCGGTCTCGGTCGCGGCCCAGCGTCTGCTGCTGCTCGGCGACCCGCAGCAGCTGCCGCAGGTCAGCCAGGGAACCCATCCCGAGCCCGTCGACACGTCGGCGCTCGGGTGGATCATGGATGGCTCCGCGGTGATATCGGATGCGTTCGGGTACTTCCTGCCCGAGAGTCGCCGGATGCATCCGCTCGTCGCTCTGCCCGTGTCGAACCTGTCCTACGCCGGACGACTGGCTTCACATCCCTCCGCAGCGCTCCGCTCCATCGATGGTGTCGAACCGGGCCTGCACCGTGTTCCCGTCGAGCATCACGGCAACGCCACGGCGTCGGTCGAAGAGGCGGCCGCCGTGGTGGCGCTGGTGCGCGACCTGATCGGGTCGACCTGGACCGATCTCGCGCGCGATGGAGGCGAGGGGCGGCTCTCGCCGCCGCGGCCACTCACGGCGGACGACATCATCATCGTCACGCCATACAACGCACAGGCGGCGACCGTGCTGGCCGCCCTCGCGGCGGCGCAGCTGCCGCCCGTCCGCGTCGGAACGGTCGACAAGTTCCAGGGGCAAGAGGCCGCGGTGTCCATCGTTTCGCTCGCCGCGTCGTCCGGGCGGGACGCGCCTCGGGGCCTCGAGTTCTTGCTGCTCGCCAACCGCCTGAATGTCGCGATCTCGCGCGCCGAGGTCGCGGCTTACCTCGTCTACTCGCCCGGCTTGCTCGACGACCTGCCGCACACCCCCGAGGGTGTGGCGCGGCTCAGCGGGTTCGCTCGGCTGGTGGAAGATCCGGGCGCGTCGTCAGCCCGACCACGGCGGCCGTGACCAGATCGTCGACGGGCAGGCTCGCATCGACGGCGAATCCCTCCTCGTCCGTGCCGAGGGGGTCGAGCGCCGCGAGCTGAGAGGCGAGCAGGGTGGCGGGCATGAAATGGCCCTCGCGTGCGCCGGCGCGGATGGCGAGAACGTCAGCGGGAGCAGCGAGGTGCACGAACACCGCGCCCGGCGCGGTCGGGCGGATGGCGTCGCGGTAGCGCCGGGCAAGAGCCGAACAGGCGATGACGGCGCCACCGGTCTGTTCGGCGAGGGCAATGCCGACGCGCCCGAGCCACGGCATCCGCTCGGCGTCGGACAACGGAATGCCGGCCGCCATCGACGCGACCGCGGCCGGGTCGTGCAGGTCGTCAGCGTCGAGGAACGGGATGCCCAGGCGTTCGGCCAGGGCCGAACCTACGGTCGACTTGCCGACGGCCGAGACCCCCATGACCACGATCCGTGGGGGTGCGGACTGCTCGGGCGACGGCTCTGTCGGGGCGCTCATCCCTCCACGCTATCTCGGGCCCGTGCTCGGTGCCCCGCCACGCCAACACCGCCCCGTGCTCGGTGCCCCGCCACGCCGAGACGCGATCCTCCAGCGCCGAAGTCCCCGCATCCGCCACACTGATCGCATGAAAACCCGAATCCTGGCCCTTGCTGCCGCTGCTGTGTTCGCCTCCTTCGCCCTCGCGGGCTGCTCATCCTCGGGCGATGACAGTGAAGTCATCGCTCCCGTCATCATGTCCGCCGAAGAACTGCAGGGCGAGAGCGTCGAACTGCTCGTCGGTCAGGCGCTCGATATCACCACGGGCGACCTCGCCGAAGACAGCTACTCGGCCGAGATCGCCGACTCGTCGATCGTGAGCTTCTCGAAGGGTGGTGACCGCGACGGCGCGACGTTCAACCCGGGCCTGATGGCCGAAGCCGTGGGCGAGACCGAGGTCACGCTGACGAACGACCAGGGCGGAATTCAGCCCGTCGAGTTCACCGTGACGGTCGTCGAAAAGGAGTAGGACTAAACGGTCCCGTACAGTCGATCGCCCGCGTCGCCGAGTCCCGGAACGATGTAGCCCTTTTCGTTGAGCCGCTCATCGAGCGCCCCCAGCACGAGGGTCACATCGCGTCCGGCGACTTGGCGCTCGATCGCCGCGACTCCCTCCGGGGCGCCCAGTAGACAGATCGCGGTGACGTCTTGCGCGCCGCGATTGAACAGGAACTCGATTGCGGCGCCGAGCGATCCGCCCGTCGCGAGCATGGGGTCGAGCACAAAGCATTGGCGATCGCTCAGATCGTCGGGGAGGCGCTCGGCGTAGGTCGAGGGCTCGAGCGTCTCTTCGTTGCGGACCATACCCAGAAACCCGACCTCGGCGGTCGGCAGCAGTGTGACCATGCCCTCGAGCATCCCGAGTCCCGCGCGCAGGATCGGCACGACGAGCGGACGCGGGTCGCCGATCCGCACGCCCATGGTCGTGGTGACCGGCGTCTGGATCTCGACCTCTTCGACCCGGACGGCGCGCGTCGCCTCGTAGGCGAGCAGCGTCACCAGCTCGGAGGTGAGTTGGCGGAACACGGGCGAGGGGGTGCGCTTGTCGCGCAGCACCGTCAGCTTGTGGGTGATGAGGGGATGATCGGCGACATGCACACGCATAAGCACAGGCTACCGAGTCGTATGCTCGGGGCGTGACCGTCATATCCCCGGGCGACTCCGTCGCCATGGCCCGTGCACTCGCACTCGCAGCCGAAGCGGGTGCGGCGGGAGATGTCCCCGTGGGGGCGGTGGTGACGGATGCCTCGGGTGCGATCATGGCCGAGGCGCGGAACGAGCGCGAGCTTACGGGCGACCCGACCGCACACGCCGAGGTGCTGGCCCTTCGCCGCGCTGCCGAGGTGGCAGGTTCATGGAACCTCGAGGGGCACTCGCTCGTCGTGACGCTCGAGCCGTGCCTGATGTGCGCGGGGGCGCTTTTGCAGGCCCGGATCTCGCGCGTCGTGTTCGGGTCGTGGGACGACAAGGCGGGTGCCGCGGGTTCGGTGTACGACGTTGTCCGCGATAGGCGGTTGCCCTACCGGGCCGAGGTCGTCGGGGGAGTAGCGGCCGAGGAATCCGCCGCGCTGCTCGGAGCGTTTTTCGAAACGCGCAGGATGTCCGGCTCGAGGTAGACGACGCGGGCGGCGGGAACCGCGGCCCTCACTCGTGCTTCGAGCGCATCGATCGTCACGGCGACCTCGCCGAGCGTCCGATCGGCAGGGAAGCCGAGTTTCGCGGCGACCATCAACTCGTCGGGACCGAGGTAGAGCGTCTTCACGTGGATCACCGAGACAGGCGCATCCCCGGACTCCAGAGCCCGCACGATCGCGGTGTGGTCGCCTTCGCTAGCCCCTTCGCCGACCAGCAGGCTCTTGGTTTCGATGCCGAGGGTGATCGCCACGACGATCAGCAGCGTGCCGATCATCAAGGTGCCGAGTGCGTCGAACAGCGGGTCTCCCGTGATGGCAGTCAAGCCCACACCCAGCAGCGCGAACACCAGGCCGATCAGCGCTGCGACATCCTCGAGCAACACGACGGGCAATTCGGGTGCCTTCGCGTGTCGGATGAAGCCGATCCATGACTCGCCCTTGGCGCGCACCAGGTTGCTTTCGCGGACGGCGGTGCGGAGCGAGAACGACTCGAGCCCGATCGCGATGACGAGCACGACGAGCGGTATCCAGAGGTTCGTCACCTCATGCGGATCGATGAGCTTCTCCACGCCCTCGTAGATCGAGAACAGGCCGCCGACGGAGAACAGGATGATCGACACGACAAATGCGTAGACGTATCGTTCGCGCCCGTAGCCGAACGGATGCTCCTGGTCGGCCTTTTTGCGCGCCTTCCGGCCACCGAGCAGCAGCAGGATCTGATTGCCCGAGTCGGCGAGGGAGTGGATGCCCTCGGCAAGCATGGACGCCGACCCGGAGAAGAACCACGCGACGAACTTCGCCAGGGCGATGCCGAGGTTTGCGAGGAGAGCGGCGATGATCGCCTTTCCTCCGCCGGATGCACTCACGAGGAGGCTCCCCTTTCAGTCCGCGGATCTCAGGATGATCGCCTCGGTGGGCGGTGCGGGGTCGGAGGGTTGGTCGACGTAGCCGATCACGCGCAGCAGGGCGCGACGCACCTCGGCGGGGCGCTCGAGGTGGGGAGTGTGCCCCACGCCCTCGAGGGCGATCTCGGTGACGCTGCCACCGCGGTCGGCGTAGCGCGCGAGGACGTCGCGCGTCTGCGAGACCATCGGCTGGGCCGGCGCGATCTCGGCGCCCGGCCAGTCCGGGATGATTCCGGCCTCGCCCAGGTAGCCCGCGTCGAAGAACGAGGTGTCGGAGACGATCGCGTCGTCCTCGCCATGGATCCAGAGAATCGGCGGCTTGGGGTCGAGATCGACGATGTTCGAAACATCGAAGTAGCGGGGAGCCAGGGCGTTCATGACACCGATCGCACCGGGCGCGAAGCCGGGCCAGTTCTCGGACGCGACGGTTTCGCCGGGGTAGTTGCCCGTTGCTGTCGACGTCGAGAGCATCGACTCGACCCAGGTGTCCTCGTGCTCGGATGTGTAGCCCGGAGCGACGTACGCGGCGCGGAAAACGCTCCGGGGTGAGGTGGGCGCATCGGTCGATGTGTCGCCCGCGATCAGTCGCTCCACGAAATCGGGGTTCGAAACCCCCGCTCCCGCTCCGGCGTCATCGTCTGTCAAGCGGGTGCCGTCGCGCCGCGTTCCCCCGAACCCGAAGGGTGACACGGGGGATTCGAGCATCAGGCTCAGCACCGGATGATCGAGCGCGTACTGCAGGGCAACCGCGGCGCCCAGGGCCCATCCCACGAGGTGGGACGGTGTCGCCTCGAGCAGCTCGAGGGTGGCGTGCAGGTCGTCGCTGAAGTCGCGCACCCCGCGTGTGGCGTCGACGGGGGCGTTCTCGGTCGCACCGAATCCGCGCAGGTCGACCGCGATGATCCGCAGATCCGGCGGCAGGTCCTGCATCAGTTCCTGCCAGATCAGGCTCGACGACACCTGCCCGTGCACGAACACCAGGGTGCGCTCGGGAACGGTGTTCGCGTCGTCACCCACGCGCTCGAGAACGTTCACCGTAAGTCTCGGGGTCTCGATCTGACGTGCGGCGATTCCGTCCAGGATCGTCATGATGTCCCTCTTCTCGGAGCCCTTGCGCAGAGCCCTGACGAAGGGCCCCGCTACCTCGCTGATCCTAGTCCGGCCCTCATAGGATGACCTGATGGTCGACCACGAAGAATCCGCCCGCCCGCTTCCCTCCGTCGCCATTCTCGGGGCCGGCTCGATGGGCGGTGCCATCCTCTCCGGACTGCTCGCCTCCGGCACGTCGATCGAGGGCGGCGTCACCGTGACGAACCGGTCGCGTGAGAAGGCCGCGGTTCTCGCAGAGCTGGAGGGTGTGATATCGATCGCCCTCGCGGACGACCCCGACGGAAACCTGCGTGCTGTCCGTGGCGCCGAGATCGTTCTGGTCGGGGTGAAGCCCGCTATGGTGCCCGCGCTGCTCGCCGAGATCGCTCCGGCTTTGCGCCCCGATGCGGTCGTCGTGAGCTTGGCCGCCGGGGTCACGCTCGCGACTTTCGCCGAGGTGCTCGGCGTCGAGGTCGCGGTGATCCGCTCGATGCCGAACACACCCGCCGTCGTCCGCGCGGCCGTCACGGGAATCGCGACAGGGCCGTCCGTCACGCCCGAGCAGGTCGGCGCGGTGCGGCGCCTGTTCGAAACGGTGGGCGTCGTCGTCGAGGTGCCCGAGGGTCAGATCGACGCCCTCGGGACAATCTCGGGGTCGGGTCCCGCGTATGTGTTCCTGCTCGTCGAAGAATTCACGCGCGCGGCGATCGCGCGGGGTTTCGGGGACGGTGAGGCGCGTATGCTGGCCGAGCAGACGTTCGTGGGCGCCGGCGCGCTCCTGGCGGCGACCGGTGAGAACCCTGCCGAGCTGCGACGTCGGGTGACGAGTCCTGGCGGAACGACGGAGCGCGCGATCGCGGTGTTGCAGGATGCCGAGCTCGGTGCTGTTTTCACGCGCGCCACCGACGCGGCTCTGGCACGTTCTCGCGAACTGGCCGAGGGCGCCTGACCGGCGCGTTCCCTCGAGCGCCGGTCAGAGAGCGGCCGCGCTCTTGGCGGCGCTGATCTTGCCGGTGTGCTCGGCTATCGCTGTGGCGACCGAGTCGAGTGAGTGGGTGAACTGATCCAGCTCTCCTTTGCTGAGATGGGCAGTCGCCCCGCGCACCATCTCGGCGAAATCCGCGTGAATCCGTTCCATTGTGGCGTGCGCCAGCGGGGTCAGCTCGACGAATACGCTCCGACGATCGCCCGGGTGCTCGGTGCGGGCCAACATGTCGATGTCCACGAGTCGCCGGGTGATGAAGGTGATCGCCCCGGTTGTGACATGCATGTGCGAGGCGAGCTGCTTCGGAGTGACGCGGATGTGCTCGGCGACGTAGAACAGCGCACGCAGTTCGCTCGCCGAGAGCCCCTCCTCTTCGGCGATGCGCTCGCGATTGCGGTCGAGGGCGCGTGAGAAGCGAACAGCAGCCGTCGGGAACGCGTCGAGGCGGTGTGAACGCCCGATCTGCTCCGTCATGTGGTCTCCTCCTGAATCGTTCAGTGTATCCGCGTCTTCGATCAGGAGCTGTAATAGCGACTAACTAAGTTAGTAACTTGTATAGTTGCTGTGGTAACGGGGTTCCGCTCGGAACTCCCCCGACGAAGGAGTCCCACGTGATACCCGACCTCCTCACCGCCGCGCAGTTCTCGACGGTTTACAACGCACTTTCGTTGGTGATCGCCGCGCAGTTGTTCACGGCGATATTCCTGCTGATCTCCCTCCCGAGAGTCCTGCCGAGATATCGAACCGCCCTGACCATCGCGCTCGTGGTGTGTGGCATCGCGGCGTACCACTATTTCCGTATCTTCGATTCGTTCAATGCCGCCTTCACGACGGAAGCCGCCGGCGGGCTCGGCGATTACACCACCACGGCCGGTGCTGCCTTCAACGAGGGCTACCGGTACGTGGACTGGCTGCTGACCGTCCCGCTCCTGCTGGTGGAACTGATCGCCGTGCTGGCTCTCGCGCGTCAGTTGCAGAACCGTCTGCTGCTGCAGCTGGTTCCCGCATCCATCCTGATGATTGTGCTCGGGTACCCCGGCGAGATCAGCGACGACCTGGGTGTGCGGACGGTTTTCGGAATCCTGTCCACCCTGCCGTTCCTCTACATCCTGTACATCCTGTTCGTGCAGCTATCCCGTTCGCTCGCCAACCAGCCCGAGGCTGTTCGTGGCAAGATCAGCCGCCTGCGGTACCTGCTGGTGCTGAGCTGGGGCGTCTACCCGATCGCGTACCTGCTGCCGTCGCTCGACCTCGGGGCGGATGGCTGGGTCTGGAAGCAGGTCGGCTATTCGATCGCAGACATCGTCGCGAAGGCCGTCTACGCGATCATCATCTACCAGATCGCGCGCACGAAGTCGCTGCTCGAAGATCCGGCGTTCGCCGCGGTGGAGCGCCCGCACTCCGACGAGGGTCCGCAGAGGGACACGGCCCTGGCTGCCTGACAGCGATGGGGTGCCGTGGACGCGTCTGCGGTGCCCCATCGGCCTCAGCGGTCGAGTGACGCGAAACGCTCGATGTCGCTGTTGGTGCCCGAGACGATGATCAGGTCGTGGTTCGTCACGACCGTGTCGGCCTCGGCGTAGCGGAACGGCTTGCCGGGGCTCTTGACGCCCACGACGGTCACGTTGTACTTCGTCCGCACACCCGACTGGCTGAGCCCGACCCCGCGGATGAACCGAGGCGGGTACATCTTGGCGAGCACGAAATCGTCGTCGAAGCGGATGAAGTCGAGCATCCGTCCGCTCACCAGGTGGGCGACACGCTCGCCCGCCTCACGCTCGGGGTAGATGACGTGGTTGGCGCCGACGCGGGCCAGGATCTTGCCGTGCGACTGCGAGACCGCCTTCGCCCAGATCTGGGGCACCTTGAGGTCGACGAGGTTCGCGGTGATGAGGACGGATGCCTCGATGCTCGAGCCGACCGCCACGACCGCGACCTGGAAGTCGGCCGCGCCGATCTGCGTGAGCGCATCGATGTTGCGGGCATCGGCCTGGACAGTGTGCGTGACCCTCTCGGACCATTTCTGCACCAGATCGAGGCTCTCGTCGATCGCAAGCACCTCGCGGTCGAGTCGGTCGAGCTCGCCCGCGCAGGCGGCTCCGAATCGGCCGAGGCCGATGACCAGGACGGGCGCGTCGCCGCGGATCTGCTCAACCAACGATGGGCCTTTCCACGGGCAACGAATAGAGCTGCGAACGGGATGTCGCGGCCACGGCCGCGGCGAGAGTCACTGTACCAATGCGGCCCATGAAGATGGTGAGGGCCATGACATAGGCCGCGGGGTCAGGAAGTTCCGACGTCAAGCCCGTCGACAGGCCGACGGTGGCGAAGCCCGAGATGACGTCGAAGAGCACTTCGGCGATCGGGGCCTTCGTCATCTGCGCGATCGTGATGGTCGAGATCGCCACGATCGTGGCGCCCCAGGCGACGACCGACAGGGCCACTCGCTGGACATCGCTGGGGATGCGACGACCGAAGGCCTCGACCGAGACGCGCCCTTTGGCCTCGGACCAGACGGCCAGGGCCAGCACCGCGAGCGTCGTGACCTTGATGCCGCCGGCCGTCGATGCGGATCCGCCGCCGACGAACATCAGCATGGATCCCACGACGAGCGACGACCCGTTGAGCTCGCCGATGTCTACGACCGAGAAACCGCCGGAGCGTGTCATCGCCGAGAGGAAGAAGGCCTGGAAGACGGTATCGCCGGCGTCCATCGATCCGAACGTCCGGGCGTTGTTGTACTCGAGACCGAGGAAGACCAGCGCGCCCGCGACGAACAGCAGCATCGTGGTGATGAGCGTCAGCTTGACGTGGAGGGACCACTTCTTGACGTGCCAGAGGTGCTTCGACAGCGCGTAGATGACCGGGAATCCGATGCTGCCGAGGAAGACGCCCATCATCAGGATCGTGAGCACGAGGTAGTCGTCGGCGAACGGCGTCAGGCCGCCGGGGTTCGGGGTGAAGCCCGTGTTCGTGAAGGCCATCGCGGCGTAGAACGGCGCCTCCCACAGCGCGTCGAGGGGAGCGACGTTCGCGAGCAGTAGCGCGGGGTAGAGCAGCGCGGCGATCACGGCCTCGATGACGAGCGTCGAGATCGCGACCGTGATGAGCAGCTGCCCGACCTCGCCGAGTCGGACCGTCTGACCCTCGTTCACGGGACCACCGTGTGCGCGCATCGGGTTGGTGTCGCTCGCCGCGATCAGCTTGGCGCGGAGCCCCAGGCGCTTGGAGATGATGAGGCCGAGAAGCGAGGCGAGCGTGAGCACGCCCATCCCGCCGATGTTGACCCCGAGGAAGATGATCGCCTTGCCGATCGGAGACCAGTACGTGGCAATGTCCACGACCGTCAGCCCGGTCACGCAGATCGTCGAAACGGCGGTGAACAGGGCATCAACAAGGGGTGCCTGTCGACCGCTCGCGGACGCCGCGGGAAGCGACAAAAGAGCGGTGAAGATCAGGATGAGCGATGCGAAGACGAGAATCGCGAAACGTGCGGGCGACGAGGTCGTGAAATCCCGCAGCAACTGCCCGATCGAGGCGAGCGCCTGTCGTCCCGACGGCCTCATGGCTGACGCGCTCAGCTGCCGGCTCGACTGCCCGCTCGACTGTCGGCTCGACCGTTTGCTCGACAATGGCCGCATCCTCGCCATGCAGCCGCCCCCTTCGCGCAGAACCTCCATCATGGTACTCGGGCCTTCGCGCGGCTAACCTATGGGGATGGCGGACATCTTCGACGTGATCGCGGACGGCACACGGCGGGAGATCCTGCAGATTCTGCTCTCTCGTTCTTCTTCGGAGGACGGTGGCACGAGCGTGTCGCAGATCGTCCACGAGCTCGGCGTGAGTCAGCCGACCGTGTCCAAGCATCTGAAGGTGCTGCGCGAAGCGGACCTCGTGACGGTTCGCGAGGAGGGCCAGCACCGCTACTACAGCCTGCAGAGCACCCCCCTCGAGACGGTCGACGACTGGCTCGTGCCTTTCTTCATCGACGAGGCGGACGGCGAGACGATCATCCGGATCGGCTCGACCGCGTTGCCCGAGCCCGCCGCACATGCGGCCGAGTTCGTGGGTCGCGCCGCTGCGTCTGCCAAGCACGCCGTGACGTCCGCGTTCCGCCGCCGCACCTGACACACGCGTGGCGCACGCAGCACGGTGCCCACCCGTCCCACGAGTCACACGGGTTTACACGCGCCTCTCGCACCCCTAGAGTGTGCTGAGCGTTCGCGTTTGGGGAGAGAGTGGGGCGGTCACATGGCCGAATTGCCGGACATGCGGTTCTTGACCGTTGCCGAGGTTGCCGAGATCATGCGCGTCTCGAAGATGACGGTCTATCGTCTCGTTCACGCGGGTGAGCTTCCCGCCGTCCGCTTCGGCCGCTCGTATCGGGTTCCCGAGCAGGCCGTGACGGAGGCCCTCAGCCGTCCGCTCGAATTCGGCCGGCCCATCGCCGACGCCGGCTGACTGGTAGGCTGTTTCGAAGGCTCTGTTCGCAGAGCCTGTTTCCCGGGCCCTCCGCACGCATCGCGGACGGCGCCCACCCCTGACATAGTGAGGTCCTTCCGTGGGTTCTGTCATCAAGAAGCGCCGCAAGCGCATGGCGAAGAAGAAGCACCGCAAGCTGCTTCGTAAGACTCGCCACCAGCGCCGCAACAAGAAGTAAGCGGCTCGGGAACTCCGGTTCCCACACGCCGAGCGCCTGTCCCCTGGACGGGCGCTTCGTGTTTGTGCTCGGCAGCAGTCATCCGTTCATCTCGAGGCGAGGGGCCCCGTTCATGAAGTCGATAACCGTTCAGCAGCTGCACGAGCGGGGCGATGTCCCGCTGATCGACGTGCGCGAGGAAGACGAGTTCGCCGGCGGGCACGTTCCCGGTGCCGTGAACCTTCCCATGTCGAAGCTCGGTGATCTGCTCGACCAGCTACCGGCAGAGCCGTTCGACGTCATCTGCCAGGCCGGCGGCCGTTCGGCACGCGTCGTCGAGGCGCTCGAGGCGCGCGGTTACGAGGCGACGAACGTCGAAGGCGGCACCGGCGAATGGATCGCGGCGGGGTACCCGACCGAGAAGTGATCGAGCAGTGGCCGAGGGTTGAGCGAGACCTGATCAAAAGCTGATCCGACGCTATCCACAGCGGTGCCGAGGCGCGGGAATCCGTGCTTAGGATGATTTCGTGCCCACAATCACCGTGATCGGCAAACCCGACTGCCACCTCTGCGATGTCGCAGAAGGGGTCGTGGAGCGCGTTCTCGCCGATCTTCCCGAGCGTGTCGCATCCCGCATCGAGGTGATCGAGACATCCATTTCGGACGATCCCGATCTGTATGCGAAGTGGTGGGAGAAGATCCCCGTGGTGCTCATCGACGGAGAGTTGCACGCGCACTGGCGAGTCGCGCCGGATCGCCTGCGCGAAGCTCTGCTGGACGCCGACGACAAAAGAGTCGCCGGCGCCCGTGCGAATGCCGAGGAAGTAGCCCTCTAGCGCTCTAAGCGCTCTAGCCCTCGAGCGCTCAGTCGGCCACCGGCCGCACCACGACAGACTCGGGTGCGACCGTCAGGCGCACGGCGTCGTCGTACGACAGACGGTCGGCTGCCGAGTGCTGGACACGGACGAGCTCACCGTCGGACGTCCGCACCAGGGTGCGACGGAAACTCCCGAGGAACGTGCTCTCCTGCACGTTGCCGTACGCGCCCGCGTCGCCAGAGACCGCGAGTCGTACGTTCTCGGGCCGCAGGAACACGTCGACAGCGCCGTTTGCGACGGATCCCTGCACGGGTAGACGCTGGCCCCACACTTCTACGAGATCGCCGGTCACGGTTCCGCGTACGGTGCTCGAGAGCCCGACGAAGGCCGCGACGTAGGGGGTGGTGGGGCGCAGGTAGAGGTCTTCGGGTGTGCCGACCTGTTCGATCCGTCCGGCGTTCATGACCGCGATCCGGTCCGAAACCGCGAGGGCCTCTTCCTGGTCGTGCGTGACGAATACGGTCGTCGTGCCGAGACGCAGCTGGATGCGACGGATCTCGTCTCGCAGCTGCACGCGAACCTTCGCGTCGAGCGCCGACAGGGGTTCGTCGAGGAGCAGCACGCGGGGCTCGGTGACGAGGGCCCGGGCTAGCGCCACGCGCTGCTGCTGACCGCCCGAGAGCTGGTGCGTGTAACGATCGCCGAGGTGCCCGAGCCCGACGAGGTCGAGGGCATCCATCGCGCGCGCCTCTGCTGCGGTGCGGGCGACGCCGCGGCGACGAAGACCGAAGGCGACGTTCTCGCGAATACGCAGGTGCGGAAACAGCGAGTACGCCTGGAACACCATGCCGATATCGCGCTTGTTGGTCGGGATGCCCGAGACATCCTGTCCGCCCAGCAGAACGGACCCGTCGTTCGCGTGCTCGAGACCCGCGAGAACACGGAGCGCCGTCGTCTTGCCGCAGCCCGATGGGCCGAGCAGCGACACGAACTCGCCCGGCGCGATGTCGAGGTCGACACCGTGCAGCACGCGGGTCGATCCGTAGTCCTTCACGACGCCGCGGAACTCGACGCGGGTACCCTCACCGGCGTCGGCGAGCAGTTGGTTGTCGGATGTGCGGGGCAGGGAACGGGGGGCGGTGTCGGTCACGATGAGGTCCTTCCCGTGCGGGCTCTGCCCGCGCGGCCGATGAGGAGCAAGAGGAGGAAGGCGAACAGCAGCGCCAGGAGGGTGAAGATCGAGGCAGCGTACGCATCGATCTTGTTGACGACGAGGAGCGCGGTCTGCAGCACCTGTCGGTTCAGCAGCGAGGCGATGGTGAATTCGCCGAGTACAACGGCGACCGAGATGAGGGATGCGGCGAGCAGCCCCTGACGCAGGTTCGGCGCGAGCACGCGCAGCACGATCGTCGGCCACGAGGCGCCGAGCGTGCGCGCCGCCTCGGCGAGCGTTTTCATGTCGACGGCGTCGATCGAGGCCTGGATCGAGCGGTACGCGAACGGCAGCACGGTGATGCCGTAGGCGAAGGCGAGGGTCCAGGCGCCGGTGCCGAGGGTGCGCCCGATCTGCAAGTAGATCGGGGTCAAACCCACGACGAGAACGATCGCGGGGATCGAGATGGGCAGCAGCACCCCGAATTCGAACGCGGAACGCAGGCGCGGGTAGCGCAACGACACCAGGATCATCGTCGGGGCCAGCAAGAACAGGACGATGAGCACCGTGACGACCGCGAGGATCAGCGAGTTGCCGAGGCCCGTCCAGATCGGCGCGTACATGCGGGCATTCGCGGGGTCGAACAGCGCGAGCCAGTTCGTCAGTGACAGGCCGCCCGTCGCGTTGTCGCGGAGCGTGTACAGGAACGTCGACACGAGGGGGATCGCGAACGTCACGCCGACGACGATCCCGATGATCCAGCGCGTCACGCGCGAGGGGGCGATCCCGTTCATGGTGCCGCTCATGACTGCCACCGCGCCGCCCGCGATTGAACCACGGAGTAGGCCCACATCACGATGCTGACGATCACGATCATGCCGAGCGCGAGCGCACCGGCGAGGTTCTCGCGACCGAGCACGGTCTCGCTCGTGAGCGCCGTACGGATTCCGAGGGGCACGATCTGTGAGCCCTGGCTGGCCAGGGCTGCGGCCGTGGCGTAAGACGAGAAGGCATTGGCGAAGAGCAGCAGCAGACTCGCGAGGAACGACGGGGCGAGCACGGGGATGCCGATCGTCGTCCAGAAGCTCACGCGCGTGCCGCCAAGGGTGAGGTTCGCCTCGGCCCATTGCGGCTTGAGCGCCGCGAGGGCCGGCATGAAGGTGATGACCATGAGCGGCACCTGGAAGTAGACGTAGGGGAGGATGAGGCCGGGGAGCGCGTACAGCCATCCACCGTCGGCGAGATTGATGCCCGTCGTGCCGAGCACGAACTGGGTGATGACGCCCTGCGTGCCGATCGTGGCGATGAAGGCGAACGCCAGCATGACACCACCGAACTGCGCGAGGACGCCGGATGCGGCATCCACCGTCGTGCGGACGCGACTCGTTTCTTGCAGGCCCAGCAGGGCATAGCAAACGAGCGCACCCAGCACGGCGCCGATGACGGCGGTGAGAGCCGACAGCCAGGTCGAGTTCCAGAACGTCTGCAGGATGACGGGGTCGGCGAGTGCGGCGAGGTTGCCGACCGTGAAAGCGCCGTCGGAATCGAACAGGCCCGAACCGATGGCGAGCACCGTGGGCAGTGCCAGAAAGATCAGGACGTAGACCGCGAACGGCGTCAGACCGAGCCAGGCCCACCGGCCCGGGGCGCCCCGCCGCCGGGCCGGAGCAACAGGCTCCGACCCGACGGCGGACTCCGCGTGCCCCGCTACCGGGGCGAGCGTGGATTCGAGTGAGGTCACTGGACCGCAGCTGCCCACTTCTCGCCGAGCAGGGTGCCGGCGGTCGCGCTCTGCTCTTCGGTCGGGACGACCGTGTCGGCCGGGGCCTCCGGCAGGGCGTCGGCGAGATCCTGGTCGATCGTGCCGGCCTCGATCATGGCCTCCATGCGCACCGGGCGAGCGCCACCCTTCAGCCACAGGTTCTGCGCCTCGTCGCTGTAGAGGAATTCCTGCCACAGGCGAGCCGCGGCGGGGTTCGGGGCATCGATGTTGATGGCCTGGTTGTAGTAGCCGGCGTAGCCCATTCCGGGGAAGATCACGACCTCCCAGGCCGGGTTGTCGGCCTTGTGGCTGGCGTTGAGGTAGTCCCAGTCGAAGACGACCGGGGTCTCGCCGTTCGCGATCGTGGCGGTGGTGACATCCAGCTTCAGCATGTTGCCGGCGGCGTTGAGCTCGGAGAAGAAGTCGATGCCCGGCTGGAAGTCATCCAGCGAGCCGTCGTTCTGTACCGTCGCGAGTCCCACGGCGGCGAAGGCCGCGCCCGCCTGCGTCGGGTCGCCGTTGATGGCGACCGAACCCTTGTAGGCCGGGTCGAGCAGGTCGCTGATCTGCTCCGGCGCGTCGAACTTCGACGAGTCGTAGCCGACCGACATGTACCCGCCGTAGTCGCCGACGAACAGCCCTGTCGACTCCTTGAGGGCGTCGGGAATGTCGTCCCAGGTCTCGACCTTGTAGGGCGCGAACTGGTCGGTGTTCTGCAGGGCGACGGTCAGGCCCAGGTCGAACACGTCGGGGGCGGTGTCGAGGCCCGCGTTCGTCTCGGCGGCCGTGATCTCTTCAGCGCTCGAGAAATCCGGCGACTGTTCGTTGATCGTGATCTCGGGGTACTTCTCGGCGAACAGGTCGAGGACCTCGCCGTAGTTCGCCCAGTCGCGGGGAAGGGCGATGACGTTGAGCTGGCCTTCGGCGATGGCAGCTGCCTCGAGCTCTTCCATCGTGCCGAAGTCAGCCAGGCTGGTCGCCGTGGCCGCGTCGACGTCGCTGGCGGACTCGGTGTCAGATCCGGCGCCGCTGGCGCAGGACGACAGCAGCAGGGCGGCGCTGAGGGCCGCGGTTCCCGCGATCAGCACGCGGCGCATACGCCGCAGTGAGATTGATGACATGCGTGTGTGTTCCTCTCGGTGTTCCCGGGCGCTCGGGTAGGGCGCCGAATCGGGGTGACGGAGGAACCCTAGGGATCGCCGGTAGCCGCGAGAGCGGTCTCAGGTGAACGGGAGGTGAGGGGTGGGTGACGCGCTCTCCCGCCGGGCGTGGCGTGCTGGCGGGCGCCCCTCTCGCGCGAGTGCGCTGGTTGGTCGCGAGTGCGCCGGTTGATCGCGAGCGCGCCAGTTAGTGCCCGCGCACAACGGGCGCGCTCGGCAAGAGCCGGCGCACTCGGCGGGGCGGGCGCGGCGAAGCGTGCGGGGAGTGCGTGGCTACGGCGCGAGGCGCGTCGGGCCGCGGAACAGGTACGTGACCTCGCGGATCGACGACTCGCCGAGCAGCAGCATCAGCACGCGCGCGAGACCCATGCCGAACCCGCCGTGCGGCGGGGCGCCGAAGCGGAAGAAGTCGAGGTAGAAGTCGAGGTGCTCGGGGTCGAGTCCCTTCTCCTTCGCCTGTTCGATCAGGATGTCGACGCGGTGCTCGCGCTGGGCGCCGGTCGTGATCTCGACGCCGTTGAAGAGCAGATCGTACGACTTCGTCAGCCCGGTCTCTTCGTCGCGCATGTGGTAGAAAGCGCGGATCTGCGGGTGGTAGTCGGTAACGAAAACGAACTGGTGCCCGAAGGTGTCCTGGGCCCACGCGGCGATCTGGCGCTCGCCCTCGGGGTCGAGGTCGCCATCCGTTCGCGGGACTTCGTAGCCGCGGCTCTTGACGATCTCGAGCGCCTCGGCGAGCGGAACGCGCGGGAAGGGGATGGCCGGAACTTGAACCTCGACGCCGAAGAGCTCTTCGATCTCGGCTCCGTGCTTGTCTTTCACGGCCTGGAAGGCGGCCTGCAGCAGCTCTTCCTGCATCCGTGCCACGTCTTCGTGCGAGTCGATCCAGCTGATCTCGGCGTCTATCGACGTGAACTCGGTCGCGTGACGGGACGTGAACGAGGGGTCGGCGCGGAACGCGGGGGCGATCTCGAAGATCTTGCCGAAGCCGGCGGACTGCGCCATCTGCTTGAAGAACTGGGGGCTCTGCGCGAGGTAAGCCGTCTTGTCTTCGAAGTAGTCGAGCGAGAAGAGTTCGGCGTTCGATTCGGACGGGCTCGCCATGAGCTTGGGGGAGTGGATCTCGATGTAGTCGCGCTCGATCCAGTACGTGCGCATCGCGTGCTCGAGTGTCGTCTGCACGCGGAAGATGAGGTTGTTGCGGCGCTGGCGCAGGTCGAGGAAGCGCCAGTCCATGCGCTTGTCGACGCTGGAGTCCGCCGCGATCGGCGTCTCGGGGTTCGCCGCTGCGGCGATGTCGAGGGTCGCGAGCTTGATCTCGACGCCGCCGAGCTTGACGCGCTCGTCGTGCTTGAGTTCGCCGGTGACGGTCAGGAACGTGCCGGTCGCGAGTCCCGAAATCGTCTCGGTGAGGGCGAGGGCCGCGGCATCCTGTTCGGATCCGTCCTCGGCGGGACGCGTTGCCGGGTTGACCAGCTGCACGGCACCCGTCTCATCGCGCAGGATGACGAACTGCACCTTCTTCTGATCGCGCACCGTCTCGACCCATCCCGACACCGAAACGGCGCCGTCGGGCAGGGACTGAAGCTGGTTGACCAGTACGCGTTGACTCACGAGGGTTCAGTCTACGGGGGCTCTCTTCATGTCTGCCGGACGACCCGGTCGCGTAGGCGGGTGGGGGAGCGGGTGACGGGGCGCCACAGCATCCGGGCGTCGATCCAGGAGGGTGCGCGGACTTCGGGCACGCCTCGGTTCATGCGGATCGACCAGCCGTTTCGGTCGATGAATCTGTGGTGGTACCAACAGAGGAGTGCGCCGTTGTCGGTGTGGGTCGCGCCGCCCTCGGCGTGGCCCGTGACGTGGTGGATTTCGCACCATCCGGCGGGGACACCGCATCCGGGGATGATGCATCCGCCGTCGCGCAGCGCGATCGCGCGGCGCTGGTACCGGTTGAACACGCGCTCTTCCGTGCCGAGGCGCAGGATGCGGCCGTTGCCGCCCATGGCGACGCGCTGAACGACACCCGCGCAGCCGATGTGCCGGGCGGTGGTGAGCGAGAGAGGCTCTTCGGTGCCCTCGGTGTGCGCCCAGCCACGACCCGACGTCGAGGTCTTCTTCGCGCACCGAGACCACGAGGGTCGGGGCGGCGCCGCCGATCGTCGGCAGCTCTCCGCTGACGGCCGCGGCCGCGAGTGCACCGGCGAAGGCGTCGTGCTGCTTCTGTGGGCGGCGGCGGTCGTCGAGGGGCGAGTCCGAGCATCCGACACATCCGCTTCGACGAATCGCACGCCATCGCCCGTGACCTTCGGCGAGAGGGATGCGTCGAAGATGCGCTGCAGCTGCGCCGCGACCTCGGGCAACAGTCGATCCTGAATAGGCACGAGCCCATCGCGCGCGGGGCCGAGAGTGACCGCGCGCTTGAGCAGCGCCTGGTGTTCGCGGGGTTCGGCGCCGTCTTGATCGAGCACGACCGCCCACACCCGGGCCTGCACCTTGAGCAGATCCGCGCAGAGCGGCGGTGCACCGTCGGGTCCCTCGCCGCGCGCTTCGGCGGCGAGCACCTGGTCGGCAATCAACAGCGCCTCACGCGAGACCCCGGACACCAAAGACGAGAGCGGCTCGGCCACCGCGAGAACACCGTCGAGCCCGACCTCACCGTCGAGCAGCGCCTCGCGCATCGCGGGAAGAGCGGCGGGTTCGAGTTCACCCGAGAAGACCGAGCGTCCCTGCCGCGTGGCCCGTGCCGCGCGCTCGAAGCGACCGGCGGTCTGGGGGCCGAGGCGCGTCGCCCGCTGAACGAGTTCGCTCACGTTGCGGCATCCGAGTCGCGACGTCAGCCGCTCCTCCCGCACCACCGACTCGGACCGCGCCGCGACCTCCGAAACGGCCTCGATCGCCAGCCCATCGACCCGGCGTCCGAGCCGGCCCAACAACTCCAGCGCGACGGCCTGATCGGCATCGGATGCCGCGGCCACGAGCCCATCGCGGTGCACCGCATCGACGACCTCGCCGACGTGCGCGACCAGTTCGCGCAGGGTGTCGACGAGGCTTTCCATACCTCTATTCTGCCGAGGGCCACCGACATTGAGCGGGGGTTTTCGCCCGGTCAGAAATGAAATACTTCTCATCTTCGAGTGGGGCTGTGGAGGGCGCGTTTCGACTCGCTTCGCTCGCTCAACGAGCGGTCGTCCCAGGAACGCGACACGCCCCACCCGTACCCTTGATATATGACGCTGACCTCGACGATCTCGCGCCGCCGGGCCACCCTCCGCTCCCTCATCAATATGGTTCGTGGTGGCCTGATCGGGATCGCCGAGCTGCTGCCCGGCATCTCGGGCGGCACGGTCGCGCTGATCACGGGCGTCTACGAGCGCCTCATCGACTCGGCGGCCCACCTGACGTCGGCGGTCAGGGTCGTCATCACGGGTCCCGACCGCAAACGGTCGTTCACCGCCAAGATCCGCGGCGTCGAGTGGTCTCTGATCCTTCCCCTCCTGATCGGGATGATCGCCATGGTCGTGCTCTTGGCGGGCACGATCGAATCCCTGGTCTCAACGCACGCCGAGGCATCCCGCGGACTCTTCTTCGGTCTCGTCGCGGCGAGCATCGTCGTGCCTCTCACACTGATCCCGAAGCGCAGTCGATCGATCGTGTCTCGTCTGCTCGGTTTGCTTGCGTTCGCCGCGGCGGCCGTGACGGCATACCTGCTCGTCGATCTGGCCAGCGGCACGATCACCGTCGACCCGCCGCTGTGGGTCGTGTTCATCGCCGCGGCGATCGCGGTGTGTGCGCTCGTCGTGCCGGGCATTTCGGGCTCGTTCTTCCTCCTGGCCATCGGTCTGTACTCGCCGACGCTCATCGCCGTGGATGAACGTGATTTCGCCTACCTCGGCGTCTTCGCCGCTGGTGCGCTCCTCGGTTTGGTGACGATCGTCCGCGTCATGAAGTGGCTGCTCGACCACGTTCGGCGCTTCACGTTGCTGGCTATGGCGGGGCTCATGCTCGGGTCCCTCCGAGCGCTCTGGCCGTGGCAGGAACTGGCTCCCGGCCAGACCAGCGGCGTCGGTGTGCCGATAGCCCCGACCGACCCCGTGTTCGCGCCCGTTGCACTCGCGGTGCTGGGCGCGGCGCTCGTGATCGGTTTGGTCGTCGTAGAACGTCGGCTGGGCGGGCTCGCGAATCAGAGCGCGGGCAACACGACCGCGGAGGCGTCCTCTCATCAGGTCCGCACAGAGACCGTGCAGAAGCGCCCCACGTAGACTGAAGGGGTGCCCGCCGACCGCCTCCACCTCGTGCGGCATGGCGAGGTGCACAACCCGATGCGCGTGCTCTATGGCCGCCTTCCCGGGTTCGGCCTGAGTGCCGACGGCCGCCGGATGGCCGCCGATGCGGCTCGCTACGTCAAGGATCTCGACCGGCCCCTGGCGTCGCTCATATGCTCCCCGCTGCAACGCGCTCGCGAATCGTCGATTCCGTTCTCGGAGATCTTCGGCTTCGAACCGCTCGTTGACGAGCGTGTGATCGAGCCCACCAACGTCTTCGAGGGGCGCCGCATGAAGCGGGCGCTCATAAACCCCGCCAACTGGCGGTATTTGCGTCGACCCGAGATCCCGAGTTGGGGTGAGCCGTACGTGAGCGTTGTCGAGCGGATGCGCGCGGCGATGGACGGGGCGTGGAACGCCGCCGACGGTGGTGACGTCGCGATCGTGTCGCACCAGCTGCCGATCTGGGTCACGCACCTGTCGGTTGCGGGATTGCCGTTGCGCCACGATCCGCGGCGGCGGCGCTGCGCGCTCTCGAGCGTGACGAGCTTCGAGCGCCACGGCGATGTCTGGCGCGAGGTGGACTATGCGGAGCCCGCGAACACCGCGGGTGCCGTGGATGTGGGCGCGGTTTGAACGTGCGACGGATGCTGGGCGGCGTTGCCGCTCTGGCGCTCGCGGTGACGCTGGCGGCATGCACGGGTGGCGGACGCTCCGGCACCGGATGAGGGGGCGGACGTGCGGGATGCCATCGATCGACTGCCGGCCGATCAGGCCGAGGTCGTGCGGTTGGTGCACCGGGACGGATTCAGCCTCGCCGAGGTTGCGCAGATGCTCGACGAGCCGCCGACGACCACGCGCAGTAGGTACGCGCGCGCCAAGGAGTCCCTGCGCTTTGCGCTCGAGTCGCAGCCTATTGTGCTCGACCATCCCTGATCGTCGAGCACGTCGTCGTTTCGTCTCGCTGTGCTCGCGGGGCGACCGCGGTGTCAGGCCGTCGCCAGCACGGCCCGCGCTGATGTCGAACGCTTCTGCGCCACGACGATCATCGTCACGATCAGCGACAGGGCACCCCAGGCGATCAGCCCGACGGCCCCCGCGGTGACGCCACCGGCCGCCGTGAGCGAACCCACCATCGCGTGGTAGGCCGGGGCGGTCGGCAAGAGCCCCGCAATCGCCGTCAGCGGTCCGGGCACCGTCGAGACGATGCCCGTCGCGAGCGCGAGCACGCCGACGAGTGTCGACACCCAGCGGCCCACGCCACCGAGCACAGCGACGAGAGCCTGGTTGACGGCCGCAAAGGAGATACCGGCGACCACGCACACGGCGGCGAACGCCCACCACTGGCCCCAGTCGTACGAGGCGGCGAACTGCGCGACGACCGCGACGAGCAGACCCTGGGCGGCGCCGAGGAGCGCCGCGGGCAGGAATGTGCGCAGCGTCAGCAGCACCGACGACTGGCGAGAGGCGAGGGCGCGTCCGGTCGCGGCGCGGAGGGCCACGAAGGTCGCCAATCCGCCGAACCACAGCACAACCATCGACAGGAGGGGGATCGCGGATGCCCCGAACAGGGACGACCCGATCCCGTCGGTGCCGACGGGATCGCTCAGCACCTCGGCGAGGCTCGTCGCCTCGCTGTCGCTGAAGGCCGGCAGGGCCTCGACGGCCTGATCCAGGCCGTCGGCGAGTGATGTCGCGCCTCCCGCGAGCTCGCCGACACCGTCGACGAGGGTCTGCGCGCCCGTGCCGAGCTGATCGGCACCCGTTGCGAGTTGCGCGAGACCGTTCTGCAGGCCGCGCGCACCGTTCGCGCTCGCGGTCGTGCCATCGGCGAGCTGCGTCAGGCCCGAGGAGAGGGATGCTGCACCCGCCGCGCTCTGGCGGAGCCCGCCCACGACGGGCGATGCCGGTCCCGTGATCTGCGTCACACCGGCAGCGGTTCCCGAGGCTGCGGGCACGAGTCGGTCGACGTAGGCATCCGTCGTTTTCGAGCTGACGAGGGCCTCTTGCAACGATGTGCAGAATGTTCCTGGGGCCCCGGAGGTGCCGCAGTCAGCGACGAGCTGTGTGAGTGCCGCCGTCGTGCCGGCGCTTTGTCCGTCGATCGCGGCAGCCAGCTGCGATGAGCCGTTCGCACCCTCGATCAGCTGCGTTCCCGCGAGCTGGTCCGTGATCTGCGTGATCCCCGCCCCGAGCCCTGACGCCCCAGATGCCGAGCTGCGGATACCGCCCGCGATCGTGTCGAGCCCGCCGGCGAGCTCGCCTGCACCCGAAGACGCCGACCTCGCGCCCGATGCGAGCTGCGCGGCGCCGTCCGGCAGCGCGGCACCGCCCGCGGCGGCCTGGCCCGCGCCATCCGCGAGTTGACCGGCGCCGGTCGCGGCCTCACCGATCTGGTCCGAGAGGGTCGTGAAGCTCAGGAAGACGTTCTCGAGCGTGAGGGTCGAGATCTGCTGACCCGTGATGGTTGCCGCCGTCTGTGTGACCTGCGCGGTGATCAGATCGTCGACGAGGAGCGAGTCGGAGGACGTCTCGACATCGATGACCGCGCGTTCGGGAGTCACCCCGGCCGGGTCGGCGAGCGCCTGACCCGATGAGGTCGCCGCGGCCGAGAACTCGGACGGAATGGTCACGACGGCGTCGTACGTGCCGTCCGCGAGCCCGTCCGCTGCGTCTTCGTCGTTCGAGAGCACCCAGGTGAGGTTGGAGTCGAGGTCATCCGAGCCATCCACCAATCCCGCCGAGAGCTGGCGCCCGAGCGGAGTCAACTGATCGTTGACCGTGACGGGCTCGTCGTCGTTCACGATCGCGGCCGTGATGCGGTCGAGCCGCTCGGTCGGGTTGTAGAGCGCCGTGACCAGGATTCCGCCGAGCACGGCGGGCAGCAGAAGCACACCGATCACGGTGAGCCAGGTGACGGGGCGGCGCGAACGTGCGCGTTCGATGGGGAGAGTCATGCGGTCACCTCGGGGTGGGTCAAAGCCTCGGAGTAGGTCAACGTCAGTCCGGCTACGTCGGGTCGTCGCGCCTCGGCTAGCAGGGCAAGGGCGATCGGCTCGCGACGGGCCGACACCACCAGGGCCAGGCCGCCGTCCTTGGCGCGGTCGGCGGCATCCCGCAGAAGAGCGGATGCCTGATCCCGATCGCTATCACTGGTGATCGCATCGATACCGTCGATCACAACGAGGCGGGGCGTGCCAGCCAGGGCACGGCGCAGTTCGTCGACGGGGTCATCCGCGTCGGAGAGCAGGGCCACGCCCACGCGGCCGCGCACCCAGGCCGCGCGGCCGGGCAGCAGGTGCCCGCTGACCTTCAGCAGCCCGTCGGTGGGGGCGAGGCGGCCCGCGATCGTGAGCAGAAGGCTTCGGGTGGCGATCGTGTCGGGTGAGCTGATCACGAGGGTCTTGCCGGGTTCGAGTCGCATCGACACGTCGGAGAACAGCACCCGCTCGTCTTCGACCACGCCGAGGCCCTCGGCCACCACCACGGCGGTCGTCTCGGGCTCGGGCCAGTCGGTGTACTCGATCTCGCGGCGCACCGCGTCGCCCTCGATGTCGATGTGGGGCAGGATTCGGTCGAGCCACCGGGGGATCCACCAGGCCTTCTCGGCGAGGAGCGCCATGACGGCCGGGATGAGGGTCATGCGCACCAGGAACGCGTCGATCGCGATGCCCGAGGCGAGCCCCAGCGCGATGGGCTTGAGGGAGGAATCGCCCTCGGGGACGAACGCGGCGAACACCGCGAACATGATCAGGCCAGCCGCGACCACGACCCGCGCCGACGCGGTGAAACCGGAGCGAACGGCGCCGATCGCCGTGAGCTTGTCGCCACGCCCGCGACGCTCGCGCGACGCGTGCACGAAGTCTTCGCGCATGCGAGTGACGAGGAAGACCTGGTAGTCCATCGCCAAGCCGAAGAGCACGCCCATCAGCACGATGGGCATGAAGCTGATGATCGGTCCCGTGCGGTTGACGTGCAACAACTCGGCGAACCACCCCCACTCGAACACCGCGGCCACAATGCCGAACGCCGCCCCGACCGACAGCAGATAGCCGAGTGCAGCCGTCAGCGGCACGGCGATCGAGCGGAAGACGATCATCAACAGGACGAACGACAGGCCGACGACGAACAGCGCAAACGGCAGGAGCGCGGCGCCCAAACGGTCCGAGATATCGATGGCGATGGCCGTGAAGCCGGTCACCTTCAGATCGACGCCGTACTCGTCGAGCAGCCTGTCGTGCTCGGCGCGCAGGTCACGCACCAGTTGCGAGGTGGCCGGATCATCCGGGGCCGTCTCAGGAATGATCTGGATGATGCCCGTATCGGCTGTTTCGTTCGGAGTCGCCAGCGCGATCGTGTCAACGCCCGGGATCTGCGCGATCTCGTCGCCGAGGTCCTCCATCAGCCCGAGGGGGTCCGTGGAGGTCACGATCGTGCCCGTCATGATGAGGGGGCCATTGAACCCCGGCCCGAACTCCTCCGCGATCAGGTCGTAGCTCTTGCGCGCCTGCGATGACTCGGGCAGCATCCCCGCGTTGGGCAGGGCCAGCGCGAGCTGGGTCGCCGGAATCGCCATGATCCCGAGACCCACGACGACCGCGACGGTCGTGACGATCGGACGCTTGGTCACTCCGTTCACCCAGCGCTCGGCGAAGCCCGTGCGCTTGCGGACAGGCTTCTCCTCGCGAACGGCGCGGGGCTTGGGCATCCGTCCGCGGACGCGGTGCCCCATGAATCCGAGCAGCGCCGGGGTGAGGGTGAGCGCCACGAGAACGGCGATCGCGACCGAGAGGGCCGCCGCGATGCCCATGGTCGTGAGGAAGGGGATGTTGGCGATCGAGAGCCCGATCAGGGCGATGATCACCGTGATGCCGGCGAAGACGACCGCAGATCCGGCGGTTCCCGTCGCCTGCGCCACGGAGCCTTCGGGGTCGATTCCCGACCGCACCTGG
This sequence comes from uncultured Actinomycetota bacterium, assembly GCA_963740165.1. Classification (GTDB taxonomy): domain Bacteria; phylum Actinomycetota; class Actinomycetes; order Actinomycetales; family Microbacteriaceae; genus Microbacterium. Next base: position 170,759 of record CAVUDC010000007.1, read on the forward strand.
TCTTGATGTCGAGCGACGATGAAGAGCGCGTAGTCGATGCCGACCGCCAGACCGAGCATCAGGGCCAACAGGGGGGTGGTCGACGAGATCGTCGTGAAGACCGTCGCGAACAGGATCAGCGTCATCGACAGCCCGACGCCGATCAGTGCGGTGACCAGGGGCAGCCCGGCGACGAGGAACGAACGGAAGGTGACGAAGAGGACGAGCAGGGCGATCAGGATGCCGACGGCCTCGGTGATCGTCACGCCCGGGACGGAGGTTGAGAACAGGTCGCCGCCGAGCTCCGCCTCGGAGCCGACGGGCAGCTCCGCGCGCAGGTCGTCGACGACGCTGGTGAGTTCGTCGCGGGTCTCGGCCGAGACATCCGTCGCCTGCCCATCGAACTGCAGGCGCACGATCGCGGCGGATGCGTCGTCGGTGACGAGTCCCGACACCATCTCGTCGAACGGGTCGGTGACGGCGAGAACACCGTCGATGCCTTCGATCGTGCTGATGCTTGCCGCGATGTCGTCGACGTACGGCGCCTCATCGACGCGGTCGCCCTCGGCGGCGACGACGATGAACTGCGCGCTCGTGCCGCTCGCCTGCGGGAACGTTCGGCTGAGTTGCTCGAGCCCCTCTTGGGCCTCGGTTCCGGGGATCGAGAACGAGTTATCGGTGCCCTGGCCGAGCAGCACGGCGCCCGCGCCGCCGAGCCCGAGCAGCAGAAGCCACGCGATCAGCACCCGCCATCCGTGACGGTACGACCAACGTCCCAGCGAGTAGAGCAGGGTGGACACAGGGCCTCCAGGGCGTTCGAATGGTCATATCGATACGCCGATGTATCCGATACATAGGTGTATCGTAAATCTTCCCAGGAGCGCAAGGCTGTGTGCATGGTGTGAGGATTCTGGAAGGGAGTGCGTATGGGCGATAGCACGGTGTCGACCACTCGCCGGCGCGAGGCGACGCGGCAGAGGCTTCTCGACGCCGCCGCCCAGGTGTTCGCCGAGGTGGGGTTGGACGCCGCCTCCGTCGAGGCGGTCTGCGAACGCGCCGGCTACACCCGCGGAGCCTTCTACTCGAACTTCGAGACGAAGGAAGAGCTCTTCCTCGAACTCGCCGGTCGCGTCGCTCGAGATCGGGTCGCGGCCGTTCGTGCACGGGTCGGCGAACTGGAGCACGCCCCTGCCCCGCCGGGCGCCGATGCCTTCTCGATCGTGCAAGAGGTGCTCGACGTCTCGAACGACGATCGGTTCGGCGTGCTGCTGATGAGCGAGATCCGCATCCACGCTCTGCGCAATCGCTCGATCGCCGACGCCTACCTCGCGCAAGAGACCGAGATGATCGCGAGTGTCGCCCAGATCATCGACGACATCGTGCGCGCGCGCCGGCTGACGCTCCGGGTGCCCGCGGAGGAAGCCGCCCGGCTCATGCTGATGGCGTGGGAGGGTGCGTCCGTGCGAGCGGTGATGGCCGGACTCGATTACGAAGAGCTGTGCCGTCGCACGAGCGTTCAGATCGGCCGTCTCGCGCAGCTGATTATCGATGCTCCCGCTCGCTGAGCACCGCGAGACAGCGCTCGAGGCGTGCAAGCCACCGCTCGCGGCGCTCTGGCGGTGCTGCCAGCCTCTCGAGCGCGTCGGCATCCGGGCGGATGCGCCCGACGGTGATCGTGCCGCCGCCGCCGGTGAGAGCCGCGACATCCGTCTCGAACAGCGCGGACGTCCCCAGCCCGCAGTCGTAGTCCAGGTTGGGCAGCGCCGCGGCGAGGGAAGCACCCATCGCGAGCCCGATCGCGGTGTCGAGTGCGCTCGAGACGACCACGGGCAAGCCCGCGCGCTCGACGATCTCGAGCGCGCGGCGGATGCCGCCGAGGGGCTGTGCCTTGATGACGAGCAGATCGGCCGCGCCGGCCCGCGCGACGGCGAGGGGATCCTCGGCCTTCCGCACACTCTCGTCGGCCGCGATCGGGATGTCGAGGTAGCGGATGCGTTCCCGCAGCTGCACGAGCTCGTCGATGGACGCGCAGGGCTGTTCGATGTACTCGAGATCGAACTCGGCTAGGGCGTGCACGGCATGCTCGGCCTCGTCGACGTTCCACCCGCCGTTCGCGTCCACGCGGATGCGCCCCTCGGCGCCGAGCTCATGTCGGACGGCGCGTACCCGCTCGATGTCTTCCGCGAGGCGCTGCCCAGCCTCGGCGACCTTGACCTTGGCGGTGCGGCACCCCGGAAAGCGGGCGAGCACTTCCGGGACGGATGCCGCGGGCACGGCCGGAACGGTCGCGTTGACCATGATCTCGGTGCGCTGACCCTCGGGTAGCTCGCGCCATCCGTAGTCCAGCGCGGCCTCGAGCCACGTCGCGGCCTCGCCGTCGCCGTACTCGGCGAAGGGTGAGAACTCGGTCCACCCGGCGGGCCCCTCGAGCAGCAGCGCCTCGCGCACGTCGAGTCCGCGAAAGCGGACGCGCAGGGGGAGGGCGACGACGACCGCGCGTTCGCGGAGTTCGTCGAACGTGGGGAGGGGTGATGCATCCGTCATGAGCCCATCTTGCTCCTGTCGGTGCCTAGGCTGAGTCCCATGGTTTCGGAGATCTTCGATCCGGCGGAGTGGCGCGAGGCGCCCGGCGCGGACGCCTACACGGACATCACGGCGCACGTCTCGGTCGACGGACGCATCGCGCGGGTCGCGTTCAACCGACCCGAGGTGCGGAACGCGTTCCGTCCGCGGACGGTCGATGAGCTCTACCGCGCGCTCGATGCCGCGCGGCAAGATCCGAAGATCGGTGTCGTGCTGCTGACCGGCAACGGTCCGAGCCCGAAAGACGGCGGCTGGGCGTTCTGCTCGGGCGGCGACCAGCGCATCCGCGGTCGCGACGGCTACAAATATTCGGAAGACGAGACATCCGTCACCGACCCCGCGCGCGTGGGACGCCTGCACATTCTCGAGGTGCAGCGCCTCATCCGCTTCATGCCGAAGGTCGTGATCGCGGTCGTGCCCGGGTGGGCGGCAGGCGGCGGGCACAGCCTGCACGTGATCTGCGACCTGACGATCGCGAGCGCCGAGCACGGCAAGTTCAAACAGACTGACGCGGATGTCGGATCGTTCGACGCGGGCTACGGCAGCGCGTACTTCGCGAAGCAGGTCGGCCAGAAGGTCGCGCGCGAGGTGTTCTTCCTCGCAGAGGAGTACTCCGCCGATCGCGGGCGCGAGATGGGCACGGTCAACAAGGTCGTGCCCCACGTCGAGCTCGAGCGTGAGGCGCTCGCGATGGCGCGGACGATCCTCGGCAAGTCGCCGACGTCGATCCGCATGCTGAAATTCGCGATGAATGCGGTGGACGACGGATTGGTCGGTCAGCAGCTCTTCGCGGGCGAGGCGACCCGCCTCGCGTACGGGACGGACGAGGCGCTCGAGGGGCGCGATGCGTTCCTCGAGCGCCGCGAGCCCGACTGGGCGCCGTACCCCTGGCAGTACTAGGCGCTCGGATGGGCGTTGTCCTGGGTGGCTTGTCGAGTGACGGCAGCGATCCGCACGCCGTCGCCGAAGCTCTGCCCGCCGCGCTGAGCGCCGACGATCCGATCCTGGTCACGACCTCGGGCTCGTCGGGCGTTCCAAAGACCGTCGTGCTGAGCCCGGCGGCGTTGCGGGCCTCCGCCGAAGCGACGGCCGCGCGCATCGGCGGGGGTTCTTGGCTGCTCGCACTGCCCGCCGGGTACGTCGCGGGCCTACAGGTGCTCGTGCGCGCGCACCTCGCGGGAACGCGTCCGGTCTATCTGGATGGATCTTTCGCCCCGGATGCGTTCGTCGAGGCGACACGCGAACTGCCCGGTTCGGCTTTGCGCTACACCTCGCTCGTCCCGGCCCAGCTCGCGACGCTCGTCGCGGCCGCCGAGACAGAACGCCGTCTGGGCGACGTCTTGCGCTCATTCGCGGC